>NZ_CP044205.1:4437500-4703534 GCF_009498235.1 Candidatus Methylospira mobilis
CCCGGTTGATGAGTTCGGGCTCGATGGTCAGGGTCTCGTTCACGCCGACCACCGTACCGGCAACCGGGGTGTATACATCCGATGCGGCCTTGACGGATTCCACAACTGCGCAGGGTTTGCCGGCTTCCAGTACTTTGCCGACAGCCGGTAGCTCGACATAAACCAGGTCGCCCAACTCAGCCTGGGCAAAATCGGTAATACCTATGCGCACCGAACCGTCCGTCTCTTTTCTGGCCCATTGATGTGTTTCCGTATAACGGTAATCTTGTGGAAGCTCGCTCATAGTTCTCTCCTTGACTCGCGTTGCACTGATCTGATGATTATTTCGACGAGGAAACGCTACCCGGCGGGAAGCCTTTAAACATTTCCACGATAGCGTCCCTGGTATTTTTTACATTGGTCGAGGGATTGTCGGAAATTGTACCGGACGCGGTTCCTTCCCAAATCGCATTTTTGGTTTTGGTATCGAAAATATCCACAATCAGCGTGCCTATGGTAACGTGATAAACAGTGGAAGTTGACATACCGCCCATCCCCATTCCGCCGCCCCATCCCCCCCAACCCCAGCCTGGGCCATATCCATACCCCATGCCGTTGCTCATCGTATCAATGCGCTCTTGATCTTTGGTCGCTACGGTCGCGGAAAGCGCCGCATCGGCCGACTCGTGGGAGTCAACGTTTTTCCAGCCATGCTGAGCCAACTGAAGGTCAATATCGTTAACCATGCGTTCATCCATCAACGGATTTTGTGTTGTCGGCTTTTTAATCCAGGCGTAAGTCCTGATATGGGAAAAATCCGTTCCGGGTATAAAATCGGTGTGTACGACATCTTCCGCGCAGGCGGTCAAAAGCATAATGGGAAAAACCAGCATGATGAAACGCATGAGGACTCCTGATAACGGTTTTAACACTTTAAAAGTTCGACTCCGATGTCGTCCGGCGCTTCGATGAGATTCGAGAGCCGGAAGGGGGAAATTGCGTAGTTCAGGTTTTAATATTACTAATATACAGTGGTCGACGGAATACGCCCACTGTATATAGCCGATAAAAATAGCCGATAATCGGCATTATTCTGATCCGCGTAGCGTAAAGCAAACTCCAGCACCGCGGATTGCAGTGTATCGCTCTGGCCGATATAGCCGGAAATCATCGCAGCGTCGCCCGATTTCGCATGACCCAGCGCCAGCGACCAGCCGCACAGCGCGCAGTAGTCCTTGAATATCTTCGCATTGAGATGTTTGGTGCTGATGCGGATGCCTCCTTTCATGTCGCGCAATTGCCGGACATAGAAATCGGATTTTCCGCTGCGCCGCTCCAGGCGCCCATGCCCAAGAAACATATCCGGCGCGCCTTGCAGCTGATGCTGGCCGACAACGACGCGCTGCCCCTGGTTTTTGAACAGCGAACGTTTCACATAGGGCGCGAGTACCGATAACCCGGCGCCCTTGAATTGCAGAAACAACGGATCGCGCTCGCTTGACCCTTCCAGGTAAAAAATCCAGCAAGGCATGCCCACGCTGCCTATTCCTACTACCTGACGCGCAAAATCCACCAGCCGGTAACGCGCGAGCAGCATGCGCCGGTTGGCCGGCAATGAGCTCATATAACCGTCCAAAGCCTGATTGACCAGCGGCAAAATAGGGTCGCCCTCTTCCGTATGGTCTTCATGCACGATAAACGGCGGACGGTCGATCAGGCGGTGGGATTGGTCGACCAGGTCGGTCATTTTCTCCAGCACCTGCAGGTTGTTTCTGCCCCTGGCCTTGGTTATTGATTGTTCCAGAGCCGCCTTGAAGGCATTGGAGAATGGCATCAGCAGGCTTTCGCTGTCGATATGAGTTTGCGCCAGTTCGATATACCCCATTGCTGCAAATTCATACATGCGCGACTTGTATGCGCCAAACATGGCCTTCACCGCTTGTATGGCCAGCGCCTGGGTATAATTCAAATCCTGCGCGGCTACCACGATGCTGGCGGCAAGCCGCTTTACATCCCATTCCCATGGTCCCGGCAAGGTTTCGTCGAAGTCGTTGATGCCGAATACCAGACGGCGTTCGGTCGTCGCAAACAGTCCGAAATTGGACAGATGCATATCGCCGCAAGCCTGGACATAAAGTCCTGAAACCGGCGTACGGGCCAAATCCTCCATCATGATCGCTGCGGCTCCGCGAAAGAAGGCAAGGGGAGACTGCGCCATTCTTGCATGCCGCATCGGAATCAGCGACTGCAGGCGATGCCGCGCCTGGGATTCCAGTATCGCCACAGGATCGGCGCGAAGCGCGGCCGGGACGAGTTCGGCATGCACCGGTCTGGAAACCCTTTTTCTAAGCGCGCGTCCGGCAAGCAAACGATCGGCGATGCTGGCGTAGGGCCGATCCAGCATCAGTACATTGACCGGTTCGGACTCGGACATAACTGCATCCGGCACGGTCAGAAACAATCCTTCAGCGATCTTACTGCGGCAAAAACCTTTGCATCGCCCGCATCCGCGTCCAAGCCCAAATGCGCTCTGATCTCGGCGCTTTCCGGACGTAAAAAAGGATTGGTAGCCAGCTCGTCGCCGAGCGTGGATGGCACAGTAGGCAAGCCCTGCCGGCGCAGGCGGTCTACCTGACGCGCCCGGCCCTGCAATTCCGGGTTTTCCGCTTCCAGCGTCAGTGCGAAACGCGCATTGGCTTCGGTGTATTCGTGCGCGCAGTAAACATGAGTCTCCGGCGGCAAGCGGCGCAGACGATCCAGCGACTGCCACATCTGTTCGGCGTCACCTTCGAACAAACGTCCGCAGCCTAGGGCGAACAAGGTGTCGCCGCAAAAAAGGGCATGTTCGTCCTCGAACCACCAGGCGGCATGCCCGCGCGTATGCCCGGGTACCGCCAGTACGCGCGCAGTCGCCTCGCCTATTGCGACCGAGTCGTTATCGGCAACGACTCGGTCGATGCCGGGTATGCGCTCGGCATCGCCGGCCAGCCCGATAACCTGACAACCGGTAATGCGCTTCAGTTCCAGATTACCGTCGGTATGATCGGCGTGGTGGTGGGTATTTAGAATGAAGTCCAGCTTCCAGCCGCGCTCATTCAGGGCTTCGAGCACCGGCGCGGCAACTGCCGGGTCCACGGCGGCGGTGACTCCGGATACCGGCTCATGTATCAAATAAACGTAATTATCTTCCAGTACGGAAAGTTGCAAAATTTCGATGTTGCTCATAAGCGCTTCGTTTCCTTTTTTCCATCCAATTCCATCAACCTTATCCGTCTTTAAGCAAATTAGCGATATCTTCGCGCGAAAAACCAATTTTTTTCGCGACGCGGTCGGCGTGGCTGACGGTAGAAACGCCCGGTATCATCCGGTAAGTTGGATGGTCCTGACTGAACTCCGCTTGTCTGGCCTGCCCGATGTGCTGTTGCTGAAAATGTAAAACAAGTTCGTGGTTGTGTGTAATCAACAGTGTGGAGCAATGCTTTTGAAGGAAACCGTTCAGTATATCGGTGGAAATCTCAATTTTCTCCACATGCGTCGTTCCTTCCGACAACTCATCCATAATCACCAGGCTTTGCGCGCTGCTGGCGATAAAGATTTCGCGCGTGCGCTTCAGCTCGGTGCCGAAACGTCCTTCTCCGTCGCTCAGATGGCTGATTTCCGGTACCTGATAAAAAATTCGGTCCGCAACGCTCAACTTCGCCCGTTCGGCAGGCACATAACAGCCGATTTGCGCCAGCAACTGCGTCTGCGCCAGGGTTTTGCAAAACGCGGTCTTGCCTCCGCTGTTGGGGCCGGTAACAAAAGTGAGGCGTTCCTGCGTCAAAACCAGATCGTTGCCGACGTAATCGGGATTGTTTTTCGCCAGCACCGGATTGCGCACGCCGCTTAATTCAAGCTGATGATTTTCGGCCTGCACGATCTCGGGCAGCGGCAGCGGGCGCTTGAACGTCTGTGCATAACGATGGAAGCTGATCAATTCATCCAGTTTACCCAGGGAGTCCATCGTTTCCTGCAGTTCGACGCAACGTTTATAGATATTTCTGAGCGGGTAGATACAGGCGTCGCGGTCGAAGCTGCCGACTACCGGCACATAGATCATACTCATCGGCAACAGAAACAGCCAGAATACCGGGGTGACGGCAGAGGCGATTTCCAGTGCGAACGGTAAAAACTGCACAGCCAGGACTATCCCTACCATTGTCGACAACAACGCCATCGGTTTGAACATCGTCGGGCTAAAACGCACCGTTGGAATATACCAGCGCTTTTCCGCCCTGGTCAGCACCGTTTTTTCTGAGCGGTAAACCGGCCCCTGCATCAACGTATAGGCGCGCGAGCGCGCAAACCCGCGGATGTCGGCGATCAGATTATTCAGATAATCGCTTTGCGCCGGCGGCAGGCTCTCGGCGGCTGCGACCAGATCCAGCATGAAGCGCGTGCCTTTGACGTAAGACTCGTAACCGTAGCCGCCCATCTCCAGCGGATTCGCGGAAGCGCCGGTCAGCCCTAAAAAAGTGCCGTACAGTAGATTGTAAAAATCGTTTTCCAGCTGCGCCGCCTGCGCCAGCAGCTGCTCCAGACCTGACCGCAATGCCTCGTGTTCGGCAAGTTCGCGTAACGCGTCCTGTTTGGCGGCGATGTCGTCGCGTGACTGCAACGGCTGCAGCAGGGAGCGGTATAGCGTGGAACGACCGATGCGCGTCGAGGTCTCATTCAACGCTTCGAACAGCTTCTCGACCTCTATGGTGCGAAAAGTGGACTCATCCAGCACACCCTCGCCGGTTGCCGCAGGCTGCAGATCGGACAACACGGGTGGTGCAACGGAGTCGGACTGCAGCAATGTCGGATACAGCGTACTTTTATTTTTTTGCATGCGCTTTCGCCTCCCGGATTTTCAACTACCTTTTACCCGCTTTGGCAAGCGAAGGAAGGTATCCGACATATCGGAGTTCATTTACTCGCCAAGGCTCTATTATAGATACAGCTTGTACCATCAGCAGTCTGTTGAATCTCGGCAGTCATGCCGTCAGACGTTTCCTGCCAATAAAATACTAATTCTATATGCAATTAGTATTTTATTGACAGAGCACTCCATGCAACATACACTCTCACCCAACTACTAACGGCATTATAAATTAGTAGATAGCCAATGAAACTACCTCTTGCTCCACCCGATGCGAAAAAAATACTGGAAAATCTATCGCCAGACACCATGGCGCGCCTGTTTTTGGCGCGCCCTACTGCTCTGGTCAATGGAGAATACCTGCATTGGGATCAGCTGCGCCACCGCTCGCCTCCCGATGGTTTTAGTATCGAACATTGGTGGTTCGGCATCAAAATGGCGCGTCAAGGACTTTTGCAATCGCTTCCCTTACTGGACAAGTTGGGTCAGCCCTTCGTTTTCGGCGTACCCGAACCGCTACTGATTCATCTGCACCACATCGACCAGGATGCCGCCGGGCATATCCGTTTCGAGAGTGAAGTTGCCACGCCCGGCAACCGCGATCGTTACCTGCTGCAATCCTTGGTGGAAGAAGCCATTACTTCCAGCCAGCTGGAGGGCGCCTCGACAACGCGCCGGGTTGCGGAAGCCATGCTGCAGGAAGGGCGTCAGCCGCGCGATCACAGCGAACGCATGATTTTCAATAATTTCAGAACCATGCAGGCCATACAGGGTTTACGTGCCCAAGCCATTACCCCGGAAACAGTCCTGTCGCTGCACAGCCTGCTCACCGAAAATACCTTGCATGATTCCGCCGATGCGGGCCGACTCAGGCGCTCCGATGATGTGCGCGTCGTTGATAACCCCGACGACACCATTCTGCACCAGCCGCCGTCGCATACCGAACTGCCGGAACGCTTGCAACGCCTGTGCGGCTTCGCCAATGCGGATGAAAATGCGCGGCCTTTCGTACACCCGGTATTGCGCGCGATCCTGCTGCATTTCATGATCGGATACGACCACCCGTTCGCCGATGGCAATGGCCGCACCGCACGCGCGTTATTCTACTGGGCCATGGCGCGCAACGGTTACTGGCTGACCGAGTTCACTTCCATTTCCCATTTTTTACGGAAGGCGCCTGCGCAGTATGTCCGTGCCTATCTGCACACGGAATCGGACGGCGGCGATACCACCTACTTCCTGTTTCATCAACTTGAAACCATGCGCAAAGCCATCACCGCCCTGCATGACTATCTGGCGCGCAAAACCCAAAAGCAACGCAGCACCGAACTGCTGCTCGCCGCATCGCCGGAATTACGCGCGGAACTCAACCACCGCCAGATCGATGCGTTGACGCATGCGTTAAAATATCCCGGCGCGAGTTACCGCATCGACAGCCACCAGCGCAACTACGGCGTGGTGTACCAGACCGCACGCGCCGACCTGCTGGCTTTGGCGCAACTGGGCTTACTCGATCAAATCCGTTGCGGACGCGCATTCCTGTTCATTGCGCCAGCCGATCTGGAACAACGCATTGCCGATGCCGCCAAACGGAAGGCATAGCAGCGTCAACCTTGCAGCCAGCGTACTATCGAACCGGCATCCATTGCGCCCGATTGACGCCTTGTTTCATGTCCCCCGACAAACTCGATAAGCGTCGGAATACTGCGGACGTTATATTGATCACCCAATTTCGGATACTGTTCGGTATTGAGCCTGGAGAACCTGAAGCCGGGTTCGAGCCGATGCGCAGCCTGTTCGAAAGCGGGAGCCATCGTTCGGCACGGCGCGCACCACGGCGCCCAGAAATCTACGACGACCGGAATATCGTTACGCAACAAATGTGCGCCGAAGGCCGAGGGATTAAGCTCCACCGGTTTGCCGGTAAACAGCGGATGTTTGCAATTTCCACAAAGGCTCCGCTCTTCGATTCGCGCCAGCGGTAAACGATTGACGGTGACACAATGAGGGCAAACGATTTTAAGTGAGTTGGACATGGCGGAAACTCCCTAATATTATCGCTGGTGCAGGCCGGCGTATCTTCTGGTCAATATGGGATGCGTCCTCCGCGCGACATGGCTTGACCGTGCGAAACCTGTAGTTTCTGGTTGACTCGCCGTGCAGCCATTACCATAATCACTGAAGATGCATGTCTCAACGCGTGGTACGCCGTGTAACGACATTCCCGAATATTACCCTAATTTCATTCTTTATGGAGTCTAACTATTATGTCTCGTTTTCTTGCTACCGTCATTGATGGTTTGGTCTGGGGTTTTACCATGGCCGTCGGCTGGTTTGCCGCAGTTCTATTGATAGGCGTTGTCGCCGCCTGATCGGCGGCTTCGGGTTTTTTCAATCGATCGGCTTAACCGCGAAAGATGAAGTGAGCCAAACTGGGCGACACGTTTTGCGGTCGCGGATGACCGCAGCGCCGCCAGGGACAGACTTGCAGCGTGGTTAAATTTCCCGGCGCGCTTCCGCGCATCTCGACTGGCTTGCTTCATCCGACTGTATTGGTCTTGATTTAAAAGTTCAAGCTGAGTGGTTACGCTTTATTTTTGGGGTTATCCGTGCCCATACAGGAGCATTCATTCCCGGCACACAGGTCTTCTCCATGACTCTTCAGCGCGCGGCAATTAAATCGGAAAACGCGACAGGCAGATTTTACCAGACATCCAATAGAACAACGCTTTCGCCTGTTCGCTGGTATCATTTCCTTTGGCATCGTCGCTATCAAAACGGTTTGTCCGGCCCCCATGTAGTAAAATTACTCGGTGATTGTTAAGCTTATATTGCGGCAGGCCTGCTGGCCGTCTTCGTTAGAAAAAGACCGGATGCGTCTACTATTGATGACCCAAGTCGTATGCGATGGAATTTTTCAAAGTTCTCAGCCTGATTATCGGTTTATTCTTGTGCGCTACGGCTGTGGCAGAAGACTTGATATTGTCACGGGAAGTGTTCGAAGATCCCGGCGGCAATCTGACGTTGGAGCAAGCCGAACAGGCCTCTTTTCAGCCTATGGCGATCACGCTTTCCAGGGGGCATAGCGACTCCGCTTTCTGGGTACGGCTACGGATCAGGCGGCCGGCGGCGGGCGGGTTAGCGGTGCTTCGCATCGATCGTCCCGCTTTGGATGTAATACGGCTTTACGCGCCCGATCCGGCGCATCCGGGCCGCTGGACCAGCCGTGCGACCGGAGATCGCTACCCTTATGAACAGCGCGATCTGCTTGCGATCCCCTATGAGTTTTCTATAACGCCAGGCGCGCCGGATACGACCTATTACCTGTGCATCAAATCCACCAGTTCCATTATTACACATATCGAAGCGTTGGAGCCCCGTTCCGCCGATATGAAAAACAACCGGATTTTTGTAATCCAGTCGTTTTATTTTATCGCGATGTTGTTTCTGCTGTTCTGGTCATGCCATGACTACGCCGAAAACCGTCAGCCCGTTGTCGCCCTGTTCATCCTTTATCTGGCAACCTATATTCTCAACAGCATTGCCGCATTTGGCTATATACCCGCCATTGCTCCAGCCGGGATTTCACAATTTGCTGACGGAATTGCGAACAGTCTGCTCTGCTGCCTGATTTTTACTTCCCTGTTGTTTCATCAGAAGCTGCTCGCGCTGTTTTCACCTCCGCCCCTGCTGATGTACGGAGCCAGGCTGCTGTTGCTGTTGTTCCCGCTGGAATTGGGAGCGATGATGCTCGGCTATACGCGCCTTGCGCTGCAAACCAATAGTACGGCGATTTTATTCGCCGGGCCTTATTTGCTGATCCTGGCTCTCTTTGCCAAACGCCAGGTCGCGCCGGGCCTCAAGGTGCTCAGATTGGTGTATGGCATCAATGCGGTTTTATTGCTGTTTCTCGCGAGTATCGCTTTGGGGTTAATCAAGTTTTTTCAAGCTGATATGTTAGGATTTTTCGTGTATATGCATCTCGGTCATGGCTTGATTTCCAGCAGCCTGATCTTCACGATGATACATTTGCGCTCACGGCAGTTAAAACGCGAAATGAGTCAGTCGGTCTTAGCCAGGCATCAGTTGGAACAACGCTTCCGGATGTTCATGGATGTGAGCCCGACCATAGCCTGGATCAAGGACGCGGCGGGACGGTTTCAGTACGTCAACAGAACTTTCGAACAACGCTTCGGCCTGACTGCGCAGGACTTGCTGGGCAAGACCGACGCGGCTTTGTGGCCGGCGGATATCGCCGAAAAAACCAGAAAACACGATCTGGAAGCCATGACGACGAACCTGGTGGTCGAGGTCGAAGATACACTGCGGAGCGGCGATAATTCCGCCTCCTATTGGCATGCATTCAGAATACCGTTTCAGGATATAGCCGGAGGAAGTTTTCTCGGCGGTATCGCGGTGGACATCACCGCGCGTAAACAGGCGGAAGCGGCATTGGAGCGCAGTCTGGAAAAACTGCGTCAGGCCAATATCGCCTACGTCAATACCCAGGAAGGTATTTGCATCACTGATTTCGATACCCGAATAATTGCGGTCAATCCGGCTTTCAGCACCATTACCGAATACGGCGAAGAAGATATCATCGGCCAAAGTCTGAGCCTGTTGCGTTCCGATAGGCATGACCGCGAATTCTATCGCCGCATGTGGGACGACATTCTAAAGGCCGGACTATGGCAGGGGGAGATCTATGGTCGGCGCAAGGGCGGAGAAACTTTTCCGTTGTGGCTGTCGATCAGCACAGTGCATGACGATGCCGACAAAGCTGTCGGCTTTGTCTGTGTATTGAATGATATGACGCGCATCCGCCATGTGCAAACGCCGCTGGAGCGTCTCGCTTATTACGATGCGCTGACCGGCCTGGCTAACCGCAAGTTACTATTGATGCAGTTGGATCATGCGCTCGACCGCGCTATACGCGTGGGTAACCAGGGCGCCGTCCTGTTCATTGACCTGGATCGTTTCAAACCGGTCAACGATACCTACGGTCATGCCGCCGGCGACGAATTGTTGCAACGGATTGCCAGACGCTTGCAGGAACGCTTGCGTAAAATCGATACAGTGGCGCGTTTGGGCGGCGATGAATTCGTGGTTCTGCTGGAAGATTTGCCGGATCGGCAAGCGGTCGTATCTCTCGCGGAAGATTTGATCGATACGTTGGCAGCGCCCTTTCAACTGTCGGGAGGGCAGCAGGTCAGCCTCGGCTGCAGTATCGGCATCAGCCTTTATCCGCAGTATGGGACTGATCCCGATCAGTTGCTGCAGCAAGCCGACGAGGCGCTTTACCAAGTGAAAAAAAGCGGACGTGGCGCCCATCATTTTTATGCTCCCGCCGCTTGATATCATTTAAATTGCTTGTGGGCGCGTCAAACGCCGCCGTGACGTCATTGAAGGCCAATAGTCAGGCCGTTGTTGAATATTTGAAAACCGTCACCGACGATGCCCAGAGAGCCAGCGATACCATGCGCGGGGGCTGTAGGCGAGATGGACTGGAAAAATTATGCACTGGCCGGACTGACCGGGATATTCTCGGCGATTATCGTGAGCGCATTGTTGATCGGGCAAATGCCTTTCATCGCCACCCGGAACAGGTAGCCGCGCTCTACTCAAGCCCGCTGTGATCGAGGCGTTAAAAGTGAGTACCGGCGGAAACGATCCTGCCCAGTTTCAGCAGACGCTTTGCCAAGCGACATTTTAAAGTTCAAAGGCCTCTGGGGACAAATAGCCCAGTTTTTAATGAAACCGCTTTCTATTGTAATACACTTCGATATAATCGAAGACACGCTGTTTGGTATCGTCCCTGGTCAGAAATCGCTCTCCGTGGATAGCCTCGACTTTAAAGCTGTGATTCCAACCCTCCATAGAGCCATTATCATAGCAGTCACCTTTCTTGCTCATACTGCAAATCAGTTGGTGTTTTGCCAGCAAAGCCTGATAGGCGTTTAAGCAATACTGACTTCCTCGATCGGAATGGACGATAACCCCGGTGGGTAAATGCCGCAGCCACAAGGCCATCATCAATGCATCACCGACCAGCGTAGCGGTCATGCGTTCAGCGATGACCCAGCTCAGGACTTTACGCGAAAACAACTCAAGCACAACCGCCAAATAAAGCCAGCTTTCGTCCGTCCAGATACAGGTTATATCCGACACCCATTTTTTATTTTTCACCGGCGCTTCAAAATTCTGCTCCAGCCGGTTGGGCGCTACCGGCAAGTTATGGTTGCTGTTGGTCGTGGCCTTGTATTTCCGTGCGGCTTTCGCACGCCGGCCGCGATATTTCATGATGCCGGCCACAGTATTGCGACTGGTACAATGCCCTTCATCGTTAAGAAGCTGTTCACGATTTTTGCTGAAAAGTTGTAAAATAGTGGAATGAGAAAAAAATACCCGAGCGATATCAGTAAAGAAGCCTTTGAGCAAATCCAACCGATCCTGGGAAGCGTGCGCAAACGAACGAAACCGCGTACGGTCGATCGTTGATGCGCAGAGCGTCAGGAACACGGATAGCGCGCGGCATAAGGGTTACGACGCGGGCAAAAAAGTTTCAGGCATCAAGCGGCATAGTGCCGTGGACACGCAGGGTTTGCCGCATGCGATGCGGTCAGTACCGCAGAAGTAACCGATCGCCAGGGAGCGCTGGCGGCCTTCGATCGATGGTTTCTCGAATCTTCAGCAGGTGCGTAGCTTGCTGGTTGATGGCGGTTGCAGCGGACAACCGTTTGCCCGGGCGGTTAAAGAGAAACCGGGGGCAACCGTGCAGGCAGCCAAGCGTAACGAGCTACATACCTTTGCGGTAATACCTCAACGCCGGGTGGTTGAACGTTCTTTCGCCTGGTTGGAAAAATGCCGGCGTTTATGGAAAAACTGCGAGCGTGAGCTCAATACCGGCTTGCAGTTTGTCCATTTGGCCTTCCTGACGTTATTACTGAAAAGATTATAAACAGCTTCCAAGAGACAATTTGTCTACTAATGCGGTGAAAAACGATTTTGTGTCCATGCTTTTCTATCGCAGTTAGAGCGTACATAAACGCATAATATTATAGACACTTAGCCGCTAACTTACGTTTCTGTACCGTTGAACTTCAAATCCCAATACTAATTAAATACAGCTTATCGAAGGTTCATCGCTAATTGTCTTCATCGATTCCAAGAAGCGTTGCCGCCGTTAGCTCCGGTAGCGCTGCCTGAACCATCGCCAGCGGATACCGTGCTGCCGTTAGCCGAAGTCGCAGTACCACCCGACCCCGCATTCCAGGATGCACTGCCGCCTCTGGCGCCGGAGGCGCTTCCTGAGCCATCGCCTCCGGATACCGTGCTGCCGTTGGCCGAAGTCGCAGTACCGCCGGAACCCTTGCTCCAGGAGGCGCTGCCGCCTCGGGCGCCGCTGGCGTTTCCTGAGCCATCGCCTCCGGATACCGTGCTGCCGTTGGCTGAAGTCGCAGTGCCACCGGAGCCCCTGTTCCAGGAGGCGCTGCCGCCAAAACGGCCGGACGCGCTGCCGGAACCATTTTCGCTGGAAACGCTGCCGCGATATCCGGAAGCAGACCGCTCTCGCGCTTGAGCCGATGCGGAAAGAATTGCCGCGAAAAGAGTTACAACCAGAATAACAATATTATGATATTTCATTTTTTGGCACATAATCATACCCTCAGATGATGAACTTACTAGGTCCGCCCTTTCGCATACCGTCAAGATCATAGCTGTTTTCACCAAACCGAGTGATGCATACGCAGTCCGTAATGCAACAGGCTAAATGCATCCTGTCCTACACAGCGGGTTCGACAACATCAGCACTCGCCTCAGCGTAGGATGATCTGGAAAATATACCGAATACGAGCGTTATAACGATTATCGATACTATCAGAGCAATATTACAAATTGCTATTCCGCGCAGCCGATGAAGAGGGGCAAGTCTGGCGAGAACGTCGGCCAGCGGCTTGCTGCGTGCCTCGGCTAGCAGAGCGCCTACTCACTTACCGTTGCGGGGGCCGCGCCGGACTGGATCGAAATCGCACCGGCTTCCCGTTCAACCTGTTGCGTAGGATTACAACAGGCACCTGAATCAGGCCGAATATTCTACAACAAAGCTACCAAAAACCGACATAACGCCGAAGATCTAAATCATCTGTGCTTGCCCGCTGCGCATCGTCCGTGACGACCTTCAAATCTTCAACAAACGGCCTTTTATTAACCATACGTCACGCCCGACCAACGCTAGGGCAACCGCCAGATTAACCGCTAGTGTAACTAGGTTCTGTTGACGTATCAACGCAATCAAATGAGAGCTGAGACGAAGTGAAGGAAGGCCATGTAGTTGCGAGCCGTTTTTTCAAAACGCGAAAATATTCGCCGCTAATGTTTGATTTTGTTGAAGAAGCATTCAATCAGACGGCGTTCCTTGTAAATAAGCCAATCGCATTCGCGCACCTTGTTCCGATTGCAGCGCCGGAGGAATGGCGGCTTTCATATCCCTTGCTACGATAGCCTGGAGCAGCGCATCGCTGTCATGGCCTTTGTCGCCGACAAACGCACGCGCACCCGCCGGCGTCAGCGCCGGCAAGGTTTCGGCCGGCCCTCCGGTCAGCACGAATTCAAGCGGATTCCCCAAGGCATCCGTGATGGCGTGAATCCTGGTAGTAAAGCGCCCTTCGATCGTCCCAAGGTTTCGTCCCCGGCGTTGCCGCCCGCCGCGCCACCGGCGCAGGGATGAGCCCGGTTGATGGTGGAGTCGATAAACACGCTTAGCAAATCAGGATGATGGATGCATCCGGCGAACAGCGACCGCCAGACCCCATGCTCCAGCGGGAAAAACGCTTGAACACGGCGTTCCAGTTGCCATGCGCTTCCGGCAGCAAACGCCATTGCGATCCCGATCGAAGAATTTGCAGAACGGCGACCAGAAAGGCCCTGCTCTGTTCCCCGGACGTCGACCGGGCATGCCGATGTTTCATCAGTATGGGATAGATGACGCTCCAGTCTTCGGCGCTAATGTCGAGCCGGTTAGAGCCATTTTCGAAATGGCTCCAGCTTCACTGGTGGCGCTTGCTCATGTCAACAGAACCTAATATATTGATTGCAAAAATTTCTAAGCATATGTCAGTCGCTCTACTAATCATCGGAATCGCCATCATCTGCTTCGCCGCTGAGCGAGCGCTTCCCGGACGCGCGTTGCCAATTTCACAGGGTTGGTATTTTCGAGCATCTATCCTGAATCTTTGCCAATCAGGGGTCGTCATGCTCGCCGGAGTTTCGTGGAATATCTGGCTCCGTGAGCTCTCAATCCTTGATATTTCACAACGCTTGTCTGCGCCTGCTCAAGGGTTCCTGGCTTGGTTCATAGGCACGTTTGTTTTCTACTGGTGGCATCGCGCACGTCACGATTCAAAATTCCTGTGGCGAAGCCTGCATCAAATCCATCACAGTGCGTCGCGTATCGAAATGCTGACTGCATTCTACAAGCACCCGATTGAGATGGCGTCAAACTCCATTATCATCAGTTTCATGTTGTTCACAGTTCTTGGAGCCTCGCTTGAAGCGGCTGCCTGGTTCAATCTCTTTGCGGCAAGCGGAGAGCTTTTCTACCATTCAAACCTGAAAACACCGCATTGGGTAGGCTACGTCATGCAGCGCCCGGAACATCATTCAATTCATCACCAGTTCAATGTACATAAATTCAACTTTGGTGACATCACCTGGTGGGATAGACTATTTGGAACATTCCAAGACACTGACAAGTTTGCGCCGCGTTGCGGCTTCAAAGAAGGTAGCGAGCAGAGCGTTGGTAAAATGCTTCTGTTCAAAGACGTCTATTGAGGCCCAACCGGGTAGCCAGGAGCATCCCGGCACGGGGGTCCGCAGGCGCAGGCGTTTCCGCCGCTTTCGCGGCGGTCCTCAGTCCGGCGGCATGACGACCTCAACGACATCAGGATTCGATGGCTTACGTAGTATTTAAAGCCTCGCATATAAAACTTTCACTTAGCCCGCTTACCCCCAAAGATTGGGTCCATAGCCGGACTATTGGGGATTAACCGATTGCTGATAAATCGGCTAATTCTTCATTTTGAGTATATCTGATCGAAAATACCGCCATCGCTGAAATGTTTTTTCTGCGCGTTTGCCCAGTCGCCCGCTATCTGCTCGACGGTCGGCAATTTCAGCTCGGGAAATTCGCCGCGACTCTCCTGCAAAATTGCAGCTACGCTGGGACGAAAATAATGTTTGGCGATCAGCCGCTGTCCTTCATCCGACCATAAATAATTCAGATAGGCCTCCGCCGCCTCGCGCGTGCCTTTTTTGTCGACTACCGTGTCGACCACCGCGACCGGGGCTTCGGCTTCGATACTTGCCGGCGGCGTTACGACGTCGAAGTCTTTTGAATTAAGCTTCCTGGCAATCAGATAGGCTTCATTTTCAAAGGTGAGCAATACGTCGCCGATTCCGCGTTCGACAAAAGTCGTGGTTGCCCCGCGGCCTCCTGTGTCCAGAACCGGAACGCGTTTGAACAATTTGCCGACGAACTCGCGAGCCTGTCCTTCAGAACCATACTTTGCCGTAGCGTAGCCCCATGCGCCTAGATAACTGTATCGGCCGTTGCCCGATGTTTTAGGGTTCGGAATGATGGGGCTGACGCCGGCTTTGATCAGGTCGTTCCAGTCCTTGATACCCAACGGGTTGCCCTTTCTGACCAGGAACACAATGGTTGAATGGTAGGGCGAGCTGTTGTCGGGAAAGCGCGTCCGCCATTTTTTGTCCACCAGACCTTTTTCCGCCAGAATGTCGATATCGGTCTGCTGGTTCATGGTTACCACATCGGCATTCAAGCCGTCGATCACCGCGCGCGCCTGCTTGGACGATCCGCCGTGAGATTGGTTAATGCTGACGGATTTACCGGTCTTGCCTTGCCAAAACCTAATGAACAGTGTGTTATATTCATTGTAAAACTCGCGGGTTACGTCGTAGGAGGCATTCAATAAAACGTCATCATCCGCCATTGCCGGGAAGACGGGCAGTATCAGCGGAGAGAGTAGGAGGATAACGATTTTTCTTATCAACATGGTTGAACCCCGGTTTTTGAAGAAAAGAAGGCCGGTAAGATGCCGTGCTTGCCTGACACAATTATTCAGTGCGTGTTTGAAAATACCATATGGCGCAGCTAAAGTTATAGACGAAAAAAGCGCCATTCCGACACGGTTTGGAATAACGCACCGTTATTAGCCGTGCTTTCCCTGCGCAGGGGCTGCCGGTCGCGGTTTTTTTCCTGTCCAGGGTAGTTCCCATGTCTTATTCGGCAATAAGCTGTTCGGGCCGAGCATGTTCGGCTTCACTTACGCGGATACCAGCCCTTTCGTCTACCCCAAGATCGGCTATGTTTGCAAAGCGGTATTTCTCGAAATGGCTCTGGCGCGTCAAATGCGGGTATTACGGCGCCGTATCGACAACGGGCTGCGTCTGCATTTGGCCAAATGCGGAAAGTTTGCCGGCGAACGCCCCGGACATGCCTTGGGCTTGTATATCGCACATGGGCTGTGCGAGCAATCAGGCCATCGGCTGACGATAAGCGGCGCGGCAGTACGTTCACTGTTTGGATTCCGTTACAGCAGAGCAAAACGGATGAATTTCGAAAACCGATAGTCATATCAGAGTAGAATCCTTCGTTCGCTTGCGGGCGGATCAGTTTTCGCTATCCGCACGCGAGCAATTTTTTGCACATTGCCTCTCATCAATGCATAGCCATGAAATGAGAGCCATTTTATGAGAGTAGCGATGAAAAACAACAGGCTGACTGTCGCCATTTTGATCGCCATGCTGCTGGGTATCGGCTGCGGCGAGTTTGTGCATCGCACGATACCTTCCGCCGCTGCAATTGAAGCATTTGCCGGTTATGTTTCCATCCTCAGCGATATCTTCATGCGCCTGATCAAGATGATAATTGCGCCTTTGGTATTCTCGACGCTGGTGGTCGGAGTCGCAAAGCTGGGCGATGTGGCGGCCATCGGCCGCCTGGGCGTCAAAACCTTGTTTTACTTCCTCAGCGCAAGCCTGGTGTCGCTGACGCTGGGCCTGATTCTGGTCAATCTGTTGCAGCCTGGTATGCATCTGCACTTGCCCATACCCGCGGAAAACGGCAGCTCCGGCGTTTCTGCTAGCCGTTTCGATCTCAAGTCTTTCCTCCATCACGTCATTCCGCAAAATCTGGTGGAAGCGATGGGAAACAACGAAATTCTGCAAATCGTCGTGTTTTCGCTGTTTTTCGGCATCGCGGCCACGGCGATCGGAAAGCAGGGCAAGCCGGTCGTCAATGTGCTGGACGCCCTGGGCCATGTCATGCTGCGCATAACCTCCTACGTGATGCTGTTTGCGCCACCGGCGGTTTTCGGCGCCACCGCCGGCATTATTGCGCAGAAGGGTCTCGGTGTATTGGCGACCTACGGCCTGTTGATCGGCGAATTTTATCTGGGACTCGCGCTGCTGTGGGGAGTATTGGCGCTGGTAGGATTTTTATTTGTCGGCGCACGGGTAAAAAACCTGCTGTCATGTCTGCGTGAGCCGATGCTGCTGGCTTTCAGCACTTCCAGCAGTGAATCGGCGTTTCCGAAAACCTTGCAGGAACTTGAAAATTTCGGCTGTCCAAACCGGGTCGCCAGCTTCGTATTGCCCTTGGGCTATTCGTTCAACCTGGACGGCTCGATGATGTATATGAGCTTTGCGACGCTGTTCATAGCGCAGGCTTATGGCATCGCGCTTTCATGGCAGCAGCAGATCATCCTGCTGCTCACCTTGATGCTGACCAGCAAAGGCATCGCAGGCGTGCCGCGCGCTTCGCTGGTTATCATAGCCGGCGCGCTGGCGATGCACGGCATTCCCGAAGCGGGATTGCTGCTGTTGCTGCCTATCGACCATTTTCTGGATATGGGACGTTCGGCAACCAACATACTGGGTAATGCGCTGGCTACGGCAGTGATGTCGAAATGGGAAAAACAGTTGCGGGATTGATTGCGGGCTGCCCCGCGTCCCGGCTACGCATGAACTCTCATTTCCACCTTGCTTGAGGGTACTATTGAGCGCCCGCAACGCCGGGCTTTTCTTCAGTGCATCGGGCGTGTCGTCCTCATGACCCCTCATCCGCGCACCTCGCCAACGCGCTTCAGATACTCCTCGTATTCAAGCGCCTTGGATTTCCGAGCGGTGATGGTTTCGTCCAGCAAGGCCGAGACGCGCTCGAAACAGGCCGGGTCGTTCAGGTGGCCGGTCAGTACAACGTTTGCAGCGCCTGCACTGTCCATCTATGTTGCGCATGCTCGACGGTAACGCATTTCGCCCTATCACCGAGCGCAGCCGATGACTCGGCTGCGTACCCAGCTTTCGGTCCGGCGTAACAACACGGTTGGCGATTAACCGGTTCACATCCAACCCCGGAAGCACTCCGGGTATCAAGGCTTACGGGCAAGACTGAACTTTCCTACCCCGCATATTTCACACTGCAGCCATAAGGCTTGGTGCTGGATTTTGCTATCGGCTTGCCGGAGGCCAGATCCTTCAAGGCCGCGCTGATATAGTTTTCCGCCCTGGCGACGTCGGCTTTATCGGTCGAAGCAATGCTGTCTATGCCGCCTTTATAAACCAGCACGCCTTGCGGATTGATGATGAAAAACTGCGGGGTATTGGTAGCGCCATAGAGCTTGCCGATGGCGCCCGTGGAGTCGAGCACGGTATTGGCCGGCGTAGCGCCGCGTTCGATGTTGGCTTTTCTGGCCGTTTCGCCATCGACATAGCCTTGCTTACCCGGAGCGGAAGAAATAACCTGCAGCCAGACCACGCCTTGCGCGGCAGCCTGTTTTTGCAGGCCTTGAATATTGCCGCTTTCGTAATGCTTTTTCACGAACGGGCATTCGTGATTGGTCCATTCCAGTATCACGGTCTTGCCTCGCAAGTCGGCCAGAGTAACAGTGCCGCCGTCGGCTGCCGCGCCGGAAAACAACGGCGCCGGCTTGCTGACGGCAGGCTCAGCATTAGCAACGGAAAATGCGAAAACAAAAAAGAAAACGGCTAAGAACAATAGGGGAAAACGATGCATTAACATGGCGGCTCCTTCATGGTAAGGTTTGGCGGTTGTTTGCGGGCTGAAGCCCGCTCCTGTGAGATATGCAGTAACCGGATTTTACTATATACCATCCGCTTTCACTGGGAAACGGCCGATCCCGGACTTGCCGCAACCCTGATGGATTCGATCACGATTTCAGGCGTCAGGATTTGCGGCAGGACGACCGGATATGCCGATGTTCCGGCTGGATAATAGAGATAAAGCGGCACGCCGCCGCGCCCGAACTCGGCGAGCACCCCGGTAATTTCCTGATCGCGATTTGTCCAGTCGCCCTTTAGATAGGTAATGCCGAAGGTCTCGAATGCATTTTTTACCGAAGTTTGACTCAGCGCCACCTGTTCATTGACCAGACAACTGATGCACCAGGCCGCGGTAAAATTAACGAAAACCGGTTTTCCCTGCGCCCGCAATTGTTGCAGACGTCCCGTGCTATAGGTCTCCCATCGTTTGTCCTGTGTATTGGCGTTTTTCGCAGTAATAGCCGATAGCGGCGCCTGAATTCCGAAGTAGCCGCCGAGTACCGCCGCAACCAGGGCCAGAGCCACAAACCCCATGCATGGATACCTCACTTGGGTTCCATGGGTTTTGCTGATTTCATAAAGCCAGGCTGCGAAGGCGATTGCGATCATCCCGCCCAGTGCAACAGCCGCCGCGTTGACGCCTGCTTGCTGCGCCAGCACCCAAACCAGCCAAACTGCGGCCCCGTACATCGGAAACGCCAGAAACTGCTTCAGCCTGTCCATCCACACGCCGGGTTTGGGCAGGCAGCGCTGCAGGGACGGCCAATAGCACAGCAACAAATAAGGCAGAGCCAAGCCCAACCCCAACCCGAGAAACACCGCCAGCAGTATCGCAGGCGGCTGGGTTAGCGCGAACCCAAGCGCAGCGCCCATGAAAGGCGCGGTACACGGCGTGGCGACGACGGTCGCCAGCACGCCGGTAAAAAAACTGCCCGTATAACCGGAACGTTGCGCAAGGCCGGAACCTACGCCGGTAAACGCCCCCCCCAGGCTGAAAACGCCGGACAGACTGAGTCCCACAGCGAACATTAAATAGGCGACGGCCAGCACGAACAATGGCGACTGGAATTGGAATCCCCAGCCGATCTGCGCACCGCCGGCCTTTAGCAAGATCAACAACCCGCCCAAAATCGCGAAACTCAGCAGTATCCCCAGTGTGTAAGCCAGCCCGTGCAGCCGGACCTCCGCTCGGGACTGCTGTGCATGCGTCAGTAAGGATAAGGCCTTGAATGAAAGTATCGGAAACACGCACGGCATCAGATTCAGGATCACGCCGCCCGCCAACGCCAGCAACAGTGCGCTGGAAAGCGGCAAATCAGACTGAGCTGCGGAATGATCCGGCGGCACGGCGGCTGCTTCTAAAACAACATCGACCCTATAGCCCCGCGTAGCCGCTCCTTCCCCGCTGTTTTCGGTAACGGCGAGGACACCGGCCAGCATGCCGCCCGATGCAAGCGGATCGTCGCCGGGTTTCAGTTGCAATTCGAGGACATCGCCGGATACTTTGCTGATTTGATCGGCGCCATGCGCGATTCGCCCCCACTGCTCAGGGTAAAACCAGATGTCTTTCAGGCCGGCCCATTGCGCCGCTTTGCCGCTGATCCGCAGGCTCAATCTGTCGCCGATTTTTTCAAGACGGAAAGACCAGGGGCTGGCCACCGGCAGGCCGGCGCGCGCCTGGGCTATCAGCGGGCTGCCTGTTCCGATAGCCGCGCCGGGGCCTACAACCGGAAGCGTTAACTGCAGTTCGACCTGTTGGGGTATGCATTCTTCCTTGCAAACCAGCCAGTTCACCCTGGCTTTGACCGGAAACGCCGAACCAGCCACGCTGTCCCCGGGTATATTCAAAGTGGACAGCAGAGTTACTTCATTCTGATAACCGTAATTGACAACCGAGCCCATACTGATGCGGCTGGGCGTCGGCCACTGAATTTCACCGGCGGCCGAGCCGGGCGGTAAATCGTACTCTATCCGGGTGGCCAGTCCCGAATCGCCCGGATTGACCCAATAGGTGTGCCAATGCGGAATAATGCTCTGCCGCACGCCGATCAGAATTTCATCGCCGGGATGCACCGCATCAGCGGAAGCGATCAGTTGCGCTTTTACCTGTCCGGTAGCGGCTTCGCTGGAAGCGGCAACCGCGTGCAGTCCGCTCGTCGACAGAATAAAAGCAACGATAAGGGGAAACAGGCGCGCGTTAAACATATTAAAATCTGGCGTTAGGGTTACATATGGCGGATAGTCTCTGAACCGTCCCTTGTTTTTGATACTATCACGTTTATATTTATTGTTGTTTCGTTATTCCCGCTCCGGGCCGGCTCGCAAGGTGGAGCGGACTGAGCGCGAAACCAACGGGATACAAACCATACTGCGCCGGATTTAGTGATCATTTTGCACATCTGCCCGCTGTGCGCGCACGCCTCCCGCTTTTACGCGGAAGATTTTCAGCGCGCTTTTTCTCAATGTTCCGAATGCGGCCTGGTATTCGCCGATCCGTCCAGCCATCCGGATGCCGCGGCGGAAAAAGCTGTCTACGACCTGCATCAAAACGATCCCGGCGACGACCGCTACCGCGCGTTTCTGGCACGGCTGGCGAAGCCGCTGATAAAACGTCTGCAGCCCGGCATGGAAGGCCTGGATTACGGCTGCGGCCCTGGGCCGGCCCTGGCGCAAATGTTAAGCGATGCCGGGATGCGCATGGCGCTTTACGATCCGTTCTATGCTCCTGAAACTGCCGTTCTGGCGCGAACTTACGATTTTGTTACCTGTACAGAAACCGTAGAGCATTTTCGTCGTCCCGCCGAGAACTGGGACCGTTTGGCGGCCTTGCTGCGCCCCGGCGCGTGGCTGGGCGTGATGACGCAACTGGTAATCAGCCGGGAGCGCTTTTGCGGCTGGCAATACAAAAACGACCAGACTCATCTATGCTTTTACAGCCTGACAGTTTTTCAATGGCTGGCGGACCGCTATTGTCTCGAACTGCAACAGGTCGACCGCGATGTTCTGCTGCTGCGAAAACCGGGTCGGCCTATTTAGTGTCTGAACGGAAACGCTGCAAGCTATATGAATCAAGGGATTCAGAGATATTTTGAACACGAAGAAGTAAACTGTCCACGAAATACACGAAAATTTTTATATTTTTTTCGTGAGTTTCGTGGACAAAAAATCTTTCCTGCTTTACTTGTGTGAACATAGAACAAATTATAGCTTCATATTTCAACGATCTTCGATCAAGGATTTTGTCGGAAACCTTAGGTGGATAAGGCTTGTTGAATTTCCGCCCAAGCACTACCTAGCTTTTATATCCCTTTTCGTTTTCCAGCGCCTTATCCATGATTTCCTTATAGAGCCCGACAGCGCTCACGTAGATCTCCTGGTATTCTGGATGGTGTTCAATCTGCGGCTGGAAACTTCGGGCATCTGCGAAGATTTCGTGCAGGAAGGCGATAGCTTCGTCGTCAAGATGTTCGCCTCGTTCGACTTGTTCCTGAATAGCCCGCACTTTAGGTAAAACATCGTTGGTAAACCGGCTCAGGATCGCGGTAGCGACCCCTAAATCCCTAGATGAATCCGTCATGTCAGTCCTCGCTATTTATGAGTTAAGAAAATATGGCCTTTGTTTCCGCCTAAGCCACCCAACTCCCTCCATGGCCCGATAGAGCTTGATTGCGGCGGCGATATTCGAACTCTTGACGTCCGCCAGCTCGACCTGGGCGTCGAACGACTGCCTTGGCGAATCGAGTGCGGTTTTAGTAAGAGGACTGTCACCTGCTTGCCGCATTGCGCTTGCAATCGCTGTCGTTTTAGGGTTACTGGGCTTACCAGCCGGAAGTATCAATGCTTGGGAACTCCCGCGTCAAAGACTGAACAGTCACCCCGGTTTTATCTCAGCGGTATCGTCAACGCCGGGCCTACCGATTTCGCCGCCCCGGCTTCCAGGCGGAACAACTGCGTCAGCAACATGAAGGTCGATTTCGATTCGAGATCGTTGTCGGCAAGGTAGAACCAATAGCCGCGATACGGTATCGCCACGAACGCCTTTTCCGGATAGGTATCGCTTTGCAAAATATGAAAGGATTTCCCGGCCGCTGTTTTTCCCCAGTCGAACTCAGTTCCATGCTTGTCTCTGGTTACAGTCACCAGTCCTTCCTGTTTGTGCAATTCCGGAGAATCGACATGATGGGAGAGATAAAACATGATGCTCATCAGTGAGCGCGTGCGTATCGATACCGTATCCGGGCGCGGTTTGGTGAATTCGCCGTTTATCCTGTATATATCAATGTTCTCATCAAGACCCAGCAACTGTTTGATCTCGCTGGTCACCGCGCTATGATCGGGAGACGCGCTGATTCCCAGCATCGGTTCTTTTGTTTTCGGATCGGCATGCAGCATAACAACCTTGTTGTCGACCGCTTTTACCATAAGCTCCATCAGCCGGTTGAAAGGCTGGTCTTTTTCAGGGGCCAAACTGGGCGTAGGTCCGGAGGCGGAAGGCGCATTTTCGAGTCCGTTCACCCGTTCCACGCACACGCCGAATACCCGTCCGCCATTCCATCCCGACGCGATCAGGGAAAACAGGGCCTCGACCGGTATCGGGCTCAGCATGCTTTTAACAAAGTTTTCTCCCTGCAGCGGAGAATAGGAAATAGTGGGCTGCGTGGAGTAGGTGCTCAGCGCATTCAGTTTTAATATGTCGCTGCCGCTCCCGAGCGAGGACTGATAGAGACCGCCGCTGAATTCGAGCTTCAGCGTTGCGGCGACATTGGATACGTCAAGGAAAAAAGTAGGATCTCGGTAGTGCAGCCGGACTATGTTCTGTACGAATTGTTCGTTGATGGTCGATACGATCGCTTCGTTATACAGCGGGTGGGTGCCTCTTAGACCGTCCGGCCCGAAAGAATTGTTGCAACCGGAGATCAACAACGAAAAAATTGCCGAAAACAATCCGGCGATATATTTATACGAACCGAGCGGCGCTTTTATTCTACGATTCATGGGTGCATGCAGCTTTACATCATCGGATTATTATAGCAACACGCAAAGCGGCGGCTGACTGAATAACAACACGATTATTTTTCGCTACGTCTGATAATTTCACCGGCCAGCGCCAGATAAGCCACCGATCCTCTTGATGATTTATCGTATTGCATCGCCGGCAAGCCATGACTGGGCGCTTCCGCAAGACGCACATTGCGCGGTATCACCGTTCTAAAAACCTTGTCCGAAAAATGCTTGAGCAGTTGTTCGGAAACTTCGTTGGCCAAACGGCTGCGGGTGTCGTGCATGGTGCGCAGCAAGCCTTCTATCGCCAGACCGGGATTGACCGAGTTCTGCACGTTGCCCACGGTTTCCATCAAGTCGGTCAAACCTTCCAGCGCGTAATATTCGCATTGCACCGGTATCAGCACGCTGTCCGCCGCCACCAGCGCGTTCAGCGTCATGATGTTCAGCGAGGGAGGGCAATCGATCAGTATAAAATCGTAACTGTCGCGGACTTTATCCAATTCCTGCGCCAGTTTCCTTTCGCGGTTCTGATGTTCGAGCAATTCTATCTGCGCTGCGGTCAAATCGGCGTTTCCCGGCAACAGGTCGAATCCGAAGGCGTCGAGTCTGATCAGGGTCTGATGGACGTTAGCCTGTCCCATCAGCACGTCATAGGAAGAAAACCGCACGTTTTTCTTGTCGACGCCGCAGCCCATGGTGGCGTTGCCCTGAGGGTCCATGTCCACCAGCAGAACCCGGCGTTGCGCAGAAGCCAGCGTAGCCGCGAGATTAACCCCGGTCGTGGTCTTGCCGACACCGCCCTTCTGATTGGTTATTGCAATCACTTTACCCATAGGCCTACTCCTGAACCCCGATTCTGATCAGATGACGCTCGGCAGACAGCCCGGCGATATCGAGCGCGATTATCTGTGCGCTGAAGCCGGTCAAAGTCCTGATTTCCTCGTCCGAGGCCTGCCCTTTCAGCGCCAGTATACAGGCGCCCGGACGCAGCAAATGTTTCGTTTTTTCGAATATTTCCGGCAATGACGCAAACGCGCGCGTCAATATCGTATCGTAACCGCCGCCGGCCGGTGCGGCAAACTCCTCAACCCGCGCCTGCACGACGACGGCATTTTTCAAGCCGAGCTCGATCAATGCCTGCTGCACGAACCGGGTTTTCTTACCGTTGCTGTCCAGCAGGGTAAAGCTGCGCTCCGGCGACGCGATCGCCAGCGGGATGCCCGGCAGACCGGCGCCGGTTCCCACGTCCAGCACATCGGCGCCGGACAGATGCGGTAAAACCGCCAGACTGTCCAGCAGATGCAGATCGACCATCGCATCGGGCCGGGTAATGCGGGTGAGGTTATAAACGCGATTCCATTTCCGCAATAACGCCAGAAAATCCAGCAGGCGTTTTTGACGGTCGCGGTCGCAGGATAGGCTCATGATCTCCAGGCCTTCGGCCAGACGCAAGGCGCTACGCTCCATTTCAGCCCGCCTGTTTTTTCAGGTGGACCAGCAACAGCGACACCGCCGCAGGCGTCATACCTGGTATCCTCGCGGCATGACCCACGGTTTCGGGGCGCTGCGTCCTGAGTTTTTCCCGGACTTCATTGGACAGTCCCGGCACCGACGCATAATCGAACTGCCCCGGTATTTGCCAGTGTTCATGGCGTTGGCTGCGCGCTATTTCGGTTTGCTGACGCTGGATATAGCCCGAGTATTTGCTGCGGATCTCCACCTGTTCCAGCACAGCGGCATCGTTCTCACTGCTTAATGCGGCGGACAGCGGCTGTAACTGCGTGATGCTCAGCTCGGGGCGTCTCAGCAGTTCTTCGCAACTGGCGTCGCGCTGCAGCAACACGCCTGTGTTCGCGGTAAGCAGATCCGCTCCCGGAGTGTTCGGCTTGATCCAGGTCGTTTCCAGCGCACCCTGCAAACGTTCGATGCGCTCGCGTTTTTCGGAAAACGCCAGCCAGCGCGCATCGTCGACCAGACCCAGGCGGCGTCCCTGTTCGGTCAGGCGCAGATCGGCGTTGTCTTCGCGCAACAGCAAACGGTATTCGGCGCGGCTGGTAAACATGCGATAGGGTTCGCTGGTGCCGCAGGTAATCAGATCGTCGATCATCACGCCGATATAGGCTTCCTCCCGCCCCGGAAACCAGGGTTCGAGATCCTGCGCCTTGCGCGCCGCATTCAGTCCGGCGATCAAACCCTGGGCGGCGGCTTCTTCGTAGCCGGTAGTGCCGTTGATTTGCCCGGCAAAAAACAGATGCTCGACATGGCGGGTTTCCAGCGAGCTTTTCAAATTGCGCGGATCGAAAAAATCGTATTCGATGGCGTAACCGGGGCGCACGATATGCGCGCGCTCGAATCCGCGTATGGACCGCACCAGCTCCAGCTGCACGTCGAACGGCAGGCTGGTGGAAATGCCGTTTGGATAAATTTCACGGCTCTCCAAGCCTTCCGGCTCGACAAAGATCTGGTGCGAATCGCGCGCCGCGAAACGCACGACCTTGTCCTCGATCGACGGGCAGTAGCGAGGCCCGACGCCTTCGATAACCCCGGCATACATCGGAGAGCGATCCAACCCGCCGCGTATGATGTCGTGCGTACGGGCGTTGGTGCGGGTGATATGGCAGCACACCTGGCGCGGATGCTGGTTGCGCGCGCCGATGAAGGAAAACACCGGCGTCGGCTCGTCGCCCGGCTGTTGTTCCATCGCCGAGAAATCGATGCTGCGGCTGTCGATGCGCGGCGGAGTCCCGGTTTTTAGCCGGTCGACCCGGAACGGCAGTTCGCGCAGACGTTTCGACAGCGCATTGGAAGGCTCGTCTCCCGCTCTGCCGCCCTCGTAATTTTCAAGGCCGATATGGATGCGTCCACCCAGAAACGTGCCGGCGGTCAGCACCACGCAACGCGCATCGAAGCGCAATCCCATGCGCGTGACTACGCCGCATACGCGGCCGTTTTCCAGCACCAGATCGGCGGCCATTTGCTGAAACAGCACCAATCCGGGCTGGTTCTCCAGTGCATGACGCACGAATTGGCGGTACAACTGACGATCGGCCTGCGCCCGGGTGGCTCGCACGGCAGGCCCTTTGCTGGCGTTGAGGATGCGGAACTGTATGCCGGCATGATCGGCCGCTGTCGCCATTAACCCGCCCAGCGCATCGACTTCCCTGACCAGATGCCCCTTGCCGATACCGCCTATGGCCGGGTTGCAGCTCATCTGTCCCAGAGTTTCGATATTCTGCGTCAACAGCAGGGTGCTGGCTCCGCAGCGTGCGGCAGCCATGGCCGCTTCCGTCCCGGCATGTCCGGCGCCTACGACAATTACATCAAATCTGTTGGGAAACTGCATGAAATTCAGAAAAATGTCTGTTTACCCTAAACCTTATGATTTTACACGATTCTCCAGACTAGATGTTTCAATTATATCCATTCAGGCTAATAGTGTTAGCCTGGCATGTCAACCTATTGATTTATAGGTATTGTGTGGATTCAGTCCAGTGCAATTCGTAATCGGCAAACGCAATCCGGCATGTCTGACTTTTCAAGCTTTCCGACTATTGAAGACTCAGGGCTAACTATAAGTCGCATCAGTTAAAACAAATTAGATTTTTAAAAGATTATTACTACTACTATCAAGGCTTATTTTCTGTATAAGTATTAGATTGTACATATAAACAATATGTTATAAACAAGACAAGCTGTGAGCGATTTATTGCGGTTGAGGTGCACGATCTGTGGATAGCTTTGTCTTTAACTCGCCTTGTGGATAAACAGCCTGGTTATTCACAGGGTTTCACCTGTTTATACAGGCTTATTACACTGCCGGAACCGATATCCATACTGAAAAGATGTTGCCGTTTTAGGCAGTCGATGGCTCTAAATCGGCTTGATCTCCTTTGACGGAGGTTCAGTGACGTTTATACCATAATTTTAATATGGTATTTATCGGTTGCCGGTCAGCTTTTGGGTCGGAAGCAGAACTTCAATGCTGGAGCTGAAAAATCAAGCGATCCGATCCTTTTTAATCCTGTTCAGAACGAAAATGGAAGAGGCCAATCGTAAATAAATATTCTTTTTTTAAGGAAATTTATTATTATTACGCAAGCTATTTTCTTGTATAACCAAACTAATATATTTAAAATCAATATGTTATTTTTAATTTAAGCTGTGCGCCAATGCGCTGGTTCAGGTGTATGTCCTGTGGGTAACTTTGACTGTTCTTGTAGTTGTGGATAAAGGCTACAGATATCCACAGTATTTGACCATTTTATACAGGCGTCATCCACGGCCAAAAAAGCGTCGCAGTCCCACTGATTCAGAAACGAAAACAGCAGCGCCTTGCATACCCCAACCTGGACAGCGCATGGGCTCTACCACTCGAACCAGTAGGGGTTCATGCTGCTTTCTGATAAAGTTTCATAGGGAAGATAATGGATTTTGAAGCTTCATTTTTAAACATGGCGGAGTCTTACGTGGAAAATTTTCGTTCCGAATTGTTTTTGATCGCGCTGGTTGCGGCATTGGCGCCGCTGATTGCCGAAATCCCCAAGAGTTTTCGCGTACCGGTGGTGATAATGGAATTGCTGCTGGGTATAGTGATCGGCCCGCATATGCTGGGCGTCGCGGTACCCGACGGTCTGGTAGGCGCCATGGGCGAACTTGGATTGACCTTTTTGCTGTTCATGGTCGGCCTGGAAGTCGAGCCGGGCGCGTTGCGCGGCAAGCCGTTGAAATTGGCGGCGGGAGGTTGGCTGTTGTCGTTTGCGGTTGCCTTGCTGAGCATGTATGCATTGCAGGCTATAGGGCTGATACAAGCGCCTCCGGTGATGGAGGCGGTGGCGCTTTCGACTACGGCGCTCGGCATATTGGCGCCCATTTTGCGCGATGAAGGTATCCTGGATACGGATTTCGGCAGGCTGATTCTGTCCGCCGCGACCATGGCCGAATTCGGGCCGCTAATCGTGATTTCGCTGCTGGTACTGCCTACGCACAGTTTCGGCGTGCATACCTTGCTGATGCTGGGTTTTGTCGCCATTGCACTGTTGACCGCGTGGATGACGACTCGCATGCGTTCGGCCAAATGGCTGGAACTACTTACCCGCACCATGCAAAGCAGCGGGCAATTGCCGGTGCGTTTGTGTATTCTGCTGCAGGCTTTATTGGTGTTGCTGGCCGCAAAGTTCGGTTTGAATGTGGTGATGGGTGCGTTTGCCGCCGGCATGGTCGTCGGCATGGCGAGCAAGGGCGAAGGCGGTGTTGTGCTGCGCGAGAAACTGGATGCGATCGGCTACGGCTTTCTGATTCCGTTTTTCTTTATCGTTGTGGGCATGAAATTTAATGTCGGTGCGCTGTTCGCAAGTCCCTTGGTGCCGTTACAGGTAGTTGCATTGCTGGCTTTGATGGTGCTGATACGCGCCGTCCCGGTTTTTCTATATAAACAGGAGCTGGTTGTTCAAGACCGCGTGCCGTTCGCGCTGTATTCTTCCACCAGTTTGACTTTGATCGTGGTAATAACTGAAATCGGCGTTTCTTCCGGTTTAATGGGTTCCGATCATGCCGCGGTGCTGGTCAGTGTCGGTATGATCTCGGTGCTGGCGTTTCCTATATTGGCTGGAAAAATTCGGCATCAACAATAAGCATATGGCTTAAAATTACTTCCCGAATATGATGTATCCGGATTTTTTGGCGGATTGCGCGTAGCGCATCCGCCAAATGGCCTTCCGGCGCAGTCGGTTACGGGAAGTTATTGTTGATAAAATCCTAATGGTATCTGGGGACCCGGCTGCGGCATTCCTGCCGCTAATTCGGCCAATGTATCTACATAAAGCTGATGTTCCACATTCAAAACGCGCTGGGCCAGCGTCTCGGGCGTATCGTCCGGCAGAACCGGCACCTTGCGCTGAGCCAGTATCTCGCCATGATCGTATTCGCCGTCCACCAGATGCACGGTCGCGCCGCTTTCTGCTTCTCCGGCGGCCAGCACAGCCCTGTGCACGTTGATGCCGTACATGCCTTGCCCGCCGAATTTGGGCAATAAAGCCGGGTGGATATTGACGATGCGTCCGCGATAAGCTGACAGCGTAGCTGCACCCAGTTTGCGCATGTAACCCGCCAGCACTACCCAATCAGCGCCATGTTGCTGTAGTGCTGCGAGTATTGCATGGTCCAGCGCCTCAGTGTCGCGATGTGTCTGCAAACTCAGGTGCACGCTGGGAATACCTTCCTTTTGTGCGCGCGCCAATGCACCGGATTCGCGATTGTTGCTGATTACCAGCACCGGCTTGCAAGCCAGCTTGCCTGAGTTGCAGGCGTCGATGACAGCCTGCATGTTACTGCCGTTATGGGAGGCCAGGAATGCCAGTTTCATTTTTATAATTAATTCGTTTGTATGTTTTCAGGTGGCTTGCCCGGTTGATGGAAACAACATTTCCGTAGCGTGCCTGATATTCAGGTCGCATCATAACCCGCGCCGGCAATTCGTGCAGTTGCTGAATCGGATAGCGGGTGCGATTTGTGATCATTAGCCTCGTGTCAGTCAGATTGGGCGACAGTGAGTCAGTGTTAATAAGGAAATATTATGCGATTACACGCCAGTCACCGGCTTCAAATGCGAAATGTTGCCGTATTCATGTTGCTGCTGGTCATCGGCTGTCAACTGTCGTTTGTCCTGCTGGCGTTGTACGGCTCTCATATCGTTGATAATTATCTGCCGCTGCATACGATACTCGAAACATTTACCGTGGTGGTGGCGTCGCAGGTATTTTCGGTAGGCTGGAATGCTTATCGTCGAGGACTCCCCAGCAACATTCTGCGAATTGCCTGCGCGTTTCTTGGCGTAGGGCTGCTTGATTGTTCGCATATGCTGTCTTATACAGGCATGCCTGATTTCGTGACTCCGAGCGGCCCGCAGAAAGCAATCATTTTCTGGCTGGCTGCGCGCGTGCTGGCCGCTGTTACTCTGTTTACGGTCGCCGTTACGCCCTGGCGACCGCTTACATCGGCGGTCAACCGTTATTTTCTGCTTGTTCCCGTACTGCTTCTGGTCGCTGCTCTGCACTGGCTGTTCCTGTTTCATGCTGATTTACTTCCCATTTTTTTCATCCCTGGAAAGGGATTGACGCTGTTCAAAATTTACATCGAATACACGATTATTGCGCTCAATCTGGTTACTGCCTTGATTCTGTTGCTGCGCATGCGTAATCCGCTGCCGTTCAATGCGGCCGGTCTGGTCGGCGTGGTGTGTACGATGGCGATGAGTGAATTCTTTTTTACGCGCTATGTCGATTTCACCGATACTTTTAATCTGTTGGGACATATTTATAAAATCGTCTCCTATCTGTTTCTGTATTTTGCAATTTTCGTAGAGACTATCGAGCATCCTTACAACCAGTTGCAAGCATCGCAAAATCAAATGCAGGCCATGCTGGACGCCATGCCAGAAATGATGTTAGAGCTGGGATTTGATGGACGACTCTATTACTACCATGCCGCAAAAACAGGTTTTCTGGCTGTTCCCGTCAGCGAAATTCCAGGCAAGTCGATAAGCGACATTATGCCGGGGACCGCAGCTGAAATTCTGTTCTCCGCATTGCATGAAACCGAACGGAAAGGACATTCCCAGGGCAGGCAGGTCGAGCTAAACCTGCCGGAGGGGGGGCGATGGTTTGTACTTTCAGCATCCCGCAAGACCGCTCTCAAAGGAGAGGAACCCCACTTTATCGTACTGCTGCACGACATCACTGATCGTAAGCGCGCGGAGGAAGAACTTGGGCGCTACAAAGACCAGTTGGAAGAAACTATACAGCGCCGTACGGCGGAATTGCTGCTGGCGCGCGATGCGGCTGAAGCGGCCAATAAGGCCAAGAGCCTGTTTCTGGCCAATATGAGCCACGAGCTGCGCACCCCGATGAACGCCATTCTCGGTTTCTCCAATATGATGAGCCGCGATCCGTATTTGACGGAAAGCCAGTGCGAAAATCTCGGTATCATCAAACGTAGCGGCGAACACCTGCTGAGCCTGATTAACGATGTGCTGGAAATGGCCAAAATCGAGGCTGGACGGCAGCAGCTGGAGATCGCTCCGTTCGACCTGTCCGGCATGGTGCGGGATGTTACCGAGATGATGAGCGTGCGCGCCCATGAAAAAGGTTTGCTGTTGCTGCTTGATCAATCGTCCGAATTTCCGCGTTATATCAAGGGCGATGAGACGCGTCTGCGTCAGGTGCTGGTCAATCTGGTTGGCAATGCGCTAAAGTTCACCACACACGGGGGCGTGACCATTCGTCTGGGCGTGAAACAGAACGCGAAGCGGCACTTGCTGATTGAGGTCGAGGATACCGGCATAGGCATCAACCCTGAAGACCAGAAACGTTTGTTCGAGCCTTTTGTGCAATTGGCGAAAGCAGGAGAGCAAAAGGGAACCGGACTGGGTTTGGTCATTTCACGCCAGTTTATACAATTGATGGGTGGGACCATGGCCGTCGAAAGCGCGAAGGGTAAGGGATCGCTGTTTCGGGTTGAATTGCCGGTGGAACTGGCAGACATGGCCGACGTGCTGAAAGGGGAGAAACAAGGCGAAGTTATAGGACTTGCCCCGGGTCAGCCGCGCTACCGCATATTGATCACCGAGAATCAGTATGAGAACCAGCTGTTACTGAGCAGATTGATGACCTGCGTAGATCAGGACGTAAAAATAGCCGAAAACGGCGAACAGTGCGTGAAAATTTTCCAGGAATGGCATCCTGATCTGATCTGGATGGACCGGCGCATGCCGGTCATGGATGGCATGGAAGCCACGCGGCGCATCCGCCAATTGCCCGGCGGCGGAGAGGTAAAGATCGTTGCGGTTACCGCGTCGGCCTTCAAGGATCAACAACAGGAAATGCTGGATGCCGGCATGAACGAATTCGTACGCAAGCCTTACCGTTTCGAGGAAATTTATGACAGCCTGGCGCGGCAGCTGGACGTAAAGTACCGCTATGCTGCCGACGCCTGGCACGACCGTGCATCCGTCGAGCTGACATCGGCAATGCTGCTCGCGTTGCCTGCGGCGCTGCGCAAGGAACTTAAGTCGGCCCTGGAAAGTCTGGACAGGGATCGAATATCGGCAGCGATCCGGCAGGTCTGTGAAATTGATTCGAAATCAGGCGGAATTCTGTTTCTTTTGACGGAAAACTTCGACTATCCGGCAATTCTGAATGCGCTTGATGGGATCGGATAAATCCGTCATAAAGCGTAATTGCAAGACTGGCAATCCATGCTGACCAGCGCTGATCGCCTGCAGTTTGAGCGTTTCGACCGAGTACGGTCAGACCGGCTTTGTGGGGGGCTGCTCCATCGGCGCGACGTCGGCGCAATACAACCCCGGCCGTCTAACCAGCGGAGGCGCAACTGCGGCAACCAGTCAGGTAATCAATCGCCCTGACGAAAAAGTTATCATGCACCGCTCTTAGTTGTTTTTTTAAGTAAGGGTTCAAAGTCCCAACAGTGGTTGGCTCATGAAACTTATCCTCGGTTTTGTTCCTACTTTTGTGATTAATGCGAACTGAAGCAATGAAAGAACTTTGGAGCAACAGCATTCGGGGCCTCGAGCCTTACAGTCCTGGGGAACAGCAGGCAATTGACCGGCTTATCAAGCTGAACACCAACGAGAATCCCTATCCTCCATCGGCCGCCGTTCTCAGCGCCTTGCGGGATGCGGTTAACGCGGATCTCCGGCTGTATCCCGATCCGGAAGGAAAAGCGCTCAAGCAAACGATCGCCGATATGCACGGACTTGACCCGGCCAATGTTTTTGTTGGCAACGGTTCGGACGAAGTTCTGGCGCATGCCTTTTTCGCATTGCTCAAACACGAATTGCCCATTCTATTTCCCGATGTCAGCTACAGCTTCTATCCGGTTTATTGCGCGCTTTACGGAATCAAATACGAAACTGTGCCGCTGGACGACAATTTCCGGGTCAATGTCGCCGATTATGCACGCCCGAACGGAGGTATTGTGCTGCCTAACCCGAACGCGCCTACCGGTATGGCCCTCCGGCCCGATCAGTTCAGGTCTTTGCTGGAGCGGTGCAGAAATAGCGTCGTGGCAGTCGACGAAGCCTATGTCGATTTTGGAGCCGATAGTCTAGTACCGCTGGTTAAGGAGTTTCCCAACTTGCTGGTTGTTCAAACCCTGTCCAAGTCGCGTTCACTGGCCGGACTACGCGTCGGTTTCGCCATCGGTGACGCGAACCTGATTGCAGCGCTCGATCTCGTCAAGGGCTGTTTTAACTCCTACCCGCTGGATCGGCTCGCGCTTGCCGGTGCTGTAGCGGCGTTGCGAGACCGGGAGTATTTCGAAACGACGCGCGCGCAAGTGGTCGAAAGCCGGGAATGGCTCGCAAAAGAACTCTCGATGCTCGGCTTTCAGGTGTTGCCGTCTTCGGCAAACTTTATTTTTGCTCGGCATCCGTTGCATGACGCCCTGGAAGTGCAGCAGCAGCTTCGCGAGAAGAAAATCCTAGTCCGGCATTTTACACAGCAGCGTATCGCCGGGTTCCTGAGAATTTCCGTCGGTACCGACGAAGAGTGCAGGCGGCTTGTTGAAGCTATGCGTGGCATATTGCGAGATAGCGGGAGCCGACCTTAGCGCAGTAGCTGCTGCTCGCGCCATAGCATGGCTTCCGTTTCGCACAAGCCGGGCGCGGTCCGGCTCTCCTGAAGCGGTAATATCTTCCGATTGCTTGTGATCTGGGCGAACCTGACTGTGCGGATATTGCGTTTCCTGTTTCTTCCCGGAAGACAACAACCTCTCCGGCAGGCTATACTTTGTGGGTATTCTTATCCCCTGTCCGCTCCCTCCCTGCCGAAGGGGTAGAGGCAGAAAAACCGGGGTTCCGATTAAAATCTTTACATTCCATCAATCAACCCGGCAAACATTGAGGCGACAGCGGTGAACGGGGAAGTCATTCGTATAGCAACAAGACAAAGTCCGCTGGCGTTATGGCAGGCCGAGCATGTCGCCCTGAGATTGCGTGAAGCGCATCCCGGTTTGACAACCGAACTGGTGCGCATGACCACGCGCGGGGACCAGATGCTGGACGCGCCGCTGGCGAAAGTCGGCGGCAAGGGGTTGTTCGTCAAGGAACTCGAGCAGGGCATGCTTGAAAACCGCGCGGATATAGCTGTGCACTCAATGAAGGATGTGCCGGTGGAATTTCCGTCAGGCCTGCATCTCGCCGCGATATTGACGCGCGAAGATCCGCGCGACGCCTTAGTCTCCAACCGTTATGCATTCTTCCGCGATTTACCTGCAAATGCGCGCATCGGCACCTCCAGCCTCAGACGCCAATGCCAGATCAAGGCGCATTTGCCCGGCTGTGAAATCCTGAATTTGCGCGGCAATGTCAATACCCGTCTGGCCAAGCTCGACAGCGGCGAATTCGACGCCATCATACTCGCCGGCGCCGGCCTGAAACGCCTGGGTATGGGAGAACGCATTACCGAATCGCTTGCCGTCGAGCTGAGTCTGCCCGCGATAGGACAAGGCGCAATCGGCATCGAATGTCGAAGCGGCGATGTGCGCATCAACATGTTGCTGCAGGCTTTGAACGATGAAACTACCGCAATGCTGGTGGGAGCGGAACGTGCGATGAACCAGCGCCTGCAAGGTGGCTGCCAGGTGCCGATAGCCGGATATGCGCAAATGCTGGAAGGCCGGATAGCGTTGCAAGGACTGGTGGGTTCGCCTGACGGTAAAACCATCATCCGCGGCAATGTCCGTGGCGCGCCGAATGAAGCCCAGGCGCTCGGCGTGCGGCTGGCGGACGATCTGCTCGGACGCGGCGCCGAAGATATATTGAAGGCTTTGTACGCTGCCTGATCCCGTTTCCATGGGCAACACGCACAAAAAATCGCATAGGCTGACGGTTCTGGTCACTCGTCCTCCGGGACAGGCGGACGAATTGTGCTACATGCTGGAAGCGGCGGGAGTGCGCGCCGTTCATCTGCCGTTGATGGAAATCGACGCCTGTGGGCTGGATGCGGGCGTACTTGAACGGTCGGCGCAGGATAAATCGTATGACTGGCTTATATTTATCAGCGCCAACGCCGTACAATACGGCGCAGGCATGGTTGCCTTGCTTGCCGGACATGGCAGTAATCCGGCTTGCGCGGCGATAGGAAAGGCGACGGCGCATAAACTCGATAGTATGGGAATAGCGGTAGATCTGCTCCCGGAAGAACCTGCCGGCAGCGAAATGCTGTTGGCGTGCGCGCAATTCGAAAACGCCGCCGGACTGAAATGCCTTATCATACGCGGCGAAGGCGGACGTGAACTGCTGGCGGATGAGTTAAGAAACAGAGGCGCTACAGTAGATTATCTCGAAGTATATCGGCGCGTGCCGATAGTAATAAACCCGCAGCGCTTCATCGAACTATCCCGGCAGGATAAGGTCGATATCGTAACGGTAACATCGGGAGAAAACCTGGGACACCTGACCCGGCAACTCCCCGCCGATATGCGCGAGGCGTGGCTGAAAAAGCCTATAATTGTCATGGGAGAACGCATGAAGCAGCAGGCGCTGGCGCTGGGTTACGATACGGTAGTATCGACCGGGGCAAATAATCAGGCTATCGTGGATGCAGTGACGGCGCTCGGCCGCAACAGGTTTCAGTTTTAAGCAAATTCGAATGGGGATACGACATTGGCAGATTTCGAAGACGAAGCGAAAACAACGGAGCACGCTGCGACGGATACACCGGGAAAAGCGGAAGCAGCCCAGAAAAATGCAAAGCCGGCCAAAACGAAGGCGCCTAAACAGCGTAGCGGCGCGTGGCTGGGTTACATTGTCCTGATACTGATCCTTATCATGGCGGGAGGCGGTTTTTTCCTGCTCCATGAGTTGCGCGCCAAGCAGGAAGGTTTGGGCAGCGGACTGGATAAAGGCGATAAGCAGATTCAGGACTTGCTGCATCAGATCAGCGGCCTGCAGACCGAACTGGCAGCGGTCCACTCCGAAGTTGCGCTGCTGCAGTCGCGAGTCAACAACGAGGACTCTAAATTCGAGCGTGAAATTGCCGAACAAAGCACCAGTATCGGCGAACGGATAGAGTCCACCCAGGACGATCTGGCCGGCGCCATCGACCATATTCAGCAGCAAATGAATCTGACCCGCGGCGACATGATGGTGGCCGATGCCGAATATCTGTTGAGCATCGCCAATCAGAAGCTGCATCTGGTCGGCGACGTAAAATCGGTGCTATCGGCCATGGAAGCTGCCGACCAACGCCTGCACGACAGCGGCGATCCCGCCGTTTTCCGTGTACGCGAAGCGCTGGCCGACGAAATCAGCACCCTCAAGAAAATCGAACCGGTGGACAGTGTCGGAGTTTCGGCAAAGATACTGGTTATCGAATCCAAAGTCGGCGATATCCCGTTATTCCTGCCCCATTCCGATCGCGTCAGCGAGAACCACGAGCTTGCCGCGAGCGCGGCTGCGATTACCCCCAAATCGACTGCCGGCGGTTTTATGGACAAAGCGCTCGACAACATGAAGGATCTGGTCACCATACGCAGAACCGATCGCCCGATTCAGGCCATCCTGCTGCCGGAAGAAGTCGAAGCGCTGCGCCAGATACTGCTGTTGAAACTGGAAATGGCGCGCTCCGCCTTGCTGCGCAACGACGAGGCGGCTTACAAAAGCAGTCTCGATTCGGCGCTCGGCTGGCTGCATGAGCATTTCGATCATGACGCCGTTATTACCCAGGGCATCATTGATGAAATCAAACAGCTGAAGGATCTGCAAATACAGATACCGTTCCCGGACATCAGCAAATCCCTGACGCTGCTGCGCAATTCCGGTAAATTGCGTATGGAAGCCGAAAAAAATCCGGCGCAGCACAAGGCGGTGGCCAAATCGATAGACGCAGGCGGATCGCAGCAGCCTGCCCCTGCTGTAACGCCGGAACCCGCCGCTGAGGGAGTCAAACCGTGAAAACGCTGATCTATCTCTTCATCTGGCTGGTAGCCATCATTGGGACAGTTATCCTGCTGCATTTTCAGGCGGCCGCGTACGGTCCCGGTCAGGTAACGGTTTCTCTGGGACACTGGGAGATTGAGGCCACGCTCTTTTTTGTCGGCGCGGTGCTGCTCATCGGTTTTATATTCCTGTATATAGCCATACGCTTATCCATCGGAATTTTTCATCTGCCGCGGTTTCTCAAACGGCGCTCGCAAGAGCAGCGCGCGCTTATTTCCCAACAGGCGCTGGTCGCCGGCCTGATCGAATCGGCGGAAGGAAACTGGGAAACCGCTGAACAGTACCTGATCCGTCACGCCGCCAATAGCGGCACCCCGTTGATCCATTACCTTACCGCCGCGCGCGCCGCGCAGTCGAGAGGGGCGCACAGCGAGCGTGATTCCTATCTGAGCAAGGCCCATGAGCTGATGCCGGAAGCCGAGCTGGCCATCGGTCTGACCAAAGCCGAACTGCAGCTTTCGAATCAACAGTTCGACGAAGCGCTGGCCAGCCTGACGCACTTGAATAAAATCGCGCCCAGTCACGCCAAGGTGCTGAAAATGATGCATCAAGCCTATGCGCAAATGGAAGACTGGGACGGCGTCACCAAACTGCTGCCGCAAATGCACAAAAACAAGGTGCTGATGGAAGCGGAAATCAAACTGCTGGAAACCGAAACCTTCAGCGCGCTGCTCAAACGCAAGTCTGAGGCGCATAGCGCCGAAACCATGCGCAATACCTGGCTCGACGTGCCGGAGCACATACGCGCAGTACCGGGCATACAGCAGATCTATATCGCCGCGATGATCGAAGCCGGTTCGGGCGCGGAAGTCGAACCGATGCTGCGCAAGGCGCTGGACAAGGAGTGGAGCGAAACCTTGCTGGTGTTGTACGGACACATCAACCTGCCGGACCCGCAAAAACAGCAGCAGCAGGTTCTGGCGTGGCTGTCTAAAAAGGGCGAAAGCGCGGTGCTGCTGCGCGTACTGGGGAAACTCGCATTGCGAACCGGCGACAACGTAGCGGCGCGAAACTATCTTGAAAAAAGCCTGGGCCTCGAGCCTAGCGTGGAAGTCTATCAACTGACCGGCGACCTGCTGCTTAAGCTTGGCAATGCGCTGCTGGCCTGCCAGTACTTCAGAAACGGACTGCTGTTTGCTTCCGGCGGCGTAGTCGAACAGATTATCGAACCGCTGGAAGATCCGGTGACGGTTGCCATGGCGGAAGAAACGCCGGAGTCATAGTCAGAATGGCGTAACCAGCAGCCGTTTTTTAAACAGTTGAATAAGCCGCCGGTAAATGCAACAAAAACTGTCGAAATCCACAAAACCGGTCCATGAACGGCATAGCGGGATAGAGCTACGCTACGGCCTTGATGACCGGCTGCCGGCTCGGGAAACCGCACTCTATGCCATGCAATGGCTGGCGATGTCTCTGCCCTTTATTGTCATCGTCGGCGCGATTGCGGCTACGCATCATTCCAACGATTCGGGACTGCGAACCCTCTATCTGCAAAAAACCACCTTCGCCACAGGATTGATGCTGTTCGGGCAGGCGCTGCTTGGACACCGCCTGACGCTGGTCAGCGGCCCCGCCACGGTTTTACTACTTGGAATACTGGAAAGTAGAACCGGTCCGGACGCAATTTATACGGCCATTGCCGTTTGCGGCACGCTTCTGGCGATCGTCTCGGCGGCGGGTCTTTTCAGCGCATTACGCACGATATTTACTTCGCGCGTGACTGCTACGGTCGTTCTCCTCATCGCTTTCACAATGACGCCCATGATAGTCGAGCTGCTGACCGTGGGGGACGCCGGGACATGCAGCGTACGACTCGCCTTCGCAAGCGGATTTGTTCTGGCCCTGTTTTTGGCGCACCGTCTGCTTCCGCCGGCAGTACGTGCACTTCTGATAGTCGCTGGAATGGCGGCGGGAACAGCATTGTTCTCCGTCATCTTCGGTATTAACGGCACAGTGGCAAATCAGGAAACAATAGCGTCGTTTTTTTCGGGAATTACCACACCGGTCTTCGATATCGGCACGATTCTGTCGTTCTTTTTCTGCTTTATCGCCCTGTCACTGAATGAAATCGGCTCGATACAAGCGATTACGCCATTGTTGCGGCCGGATGGAATGGACGGACGCGTCAGGAGAGGCATGACCCTGACCGGGGCCGTCAACGCTGTAGCCGGACTGCTGGGCGTCATAGGCCCCATTGATTATTCGCTCAGCCCCGGCGTCATCGCCGCCAGCGGCTGCGGCTCTCGCTTTCCATTAATCCCCGCGGCAATAATACTCCTGCTGGCCTCGTTTTCTCCAGCGGTTCTGTCGCTGGCAGGGATAATTCCGCCGGCAGTGGTGGGAAGCGTTCTGATATACACACTCTCCGGGCAAATCTCCTCGGGATTGACTGCCGCCTTCAACGGGAAGGCTTTCACCTTCGAGGATGGCATGGTAATCGGACTACCGTTGCTGGCTGGAACGGTGACGACGCAGCTCCCGGCAGCGCTAGTAGACACATTTCCCGCCATCCTGCGCCCGATGGCTGGAAACGGGTTCGTAGTCGGCGTTATAGCCGTGCTGATTCTTGACCGGATATTCCACCGTCCGGTGCGGTAAAGCCAACAGGCTTCCGGTCTCTGGCGCCGTTTCAATTCGTTTCAGTCCACTCCCGGCGGTCAGGCCGGGAGATGTCCGTCTGTTACAATACTCCGTCATCCGACGGCAGTCCCAACCAATCCGGGCGGGTATCCGATGATAGCCCCATGGCTTTTTCGATGGCGCCGAGCCGATCGCGCGTTACGTTGGTTTCGTGGGACTTGCGCACCAGGTCCAGCACGTAGGCCAAGCGTGTACCGTCCAGGCAATCTATTCTGCCGCTGCGCATGTCCCGGTAAACGGCGGCCATTTCACGCCGTATGGTTTCAACCGATTCGTCGACGGCCGGCAGTTTGCCCAGTTTTTCATAGAGGGCCTCCACCGTTTCCTGTGCGGCGGAATCGGCGCCTGCATGCTGTTTCTGTTCATTTTTCGGCGAGGGGTGCGTCTCCGCCCACCAATCGGCAAGGCTCTTTTTAATCATTGTTTTTTCCTGTGCGTATGGTTTAAAAGGTTGTTTTTGTGCAGCTTGGGCGATTTACGGAGTGCTTTATCCGAAGTGCTGCGCTTGTCTTGTCATTAAACGCCCTGAGCGCAGGGTACGCTATGCGCACTGTTAACTGTACAGCGTAGTGCTGGTGCTACAATACAGGCAAAGATTATCCGGAAATCCGGCCTAATAATACACTCATCAACCGGTAAAGCCGCCATCTTGCCATGAAATTAGAATATTTTGCACCCGGAGTCAGCCCGGCACCCAATTCCCTGAAACTGCATCGGCGCGGCGTTGAACTGGGCTGGATTGGCTTTTTTGATAGCGCATCCATGCCTGCTGCGGAAACTGTAATACAAGCCTGGCATGCGCACAGCGCCGTATTGCTGCCAGACATGTTGAACGACGCGCTTGCCGGTCTGACGGAACAATTAGCTCAATCGCAATTGTTGATGAATCAGATACTGGAGGGCGAGGAGTTATCGGAGCTTTTCGAACAATCCTGCTACAGCGAGCGCCTGACGCCCGATTTCGAACTGACCGGCGCCAGTTTCGAAGATCATGACGATCAGGGCATCGAGAAAGTTTACTTCGATTGCTGGCGCGAAGACGAGTTGATCGCCGACGACCTGTGGTGCAAGGCATCCTGGCTATCGCTGGAAGACGACGATCCCAGCCTGCGTTTTCGTTTTTCGTTCGGCATGGAAGGTTACGAAGACGTCGCCTCCGACCACGAGCGTCAATTGTGCGCCGCGCGTTTGACCGATGCGATATTTCCGGAATCTTCGGCGATTACCGCCCATGTCAAACTGAATGCCTTGCTTGGTCAGGTGCTGGACGGCGCGCCGCCGGTTTATACCGAGCGCATTGTATATTTCAATGCGCCGAACGGCGGTGCGCAGATGCATCACGATGTCGAACGCGGTCATGAGGGCGTGGTGTTTGCCCAGCTCAGCGGCGCGACGTTCTGGCTGGCGCTGTCCAAAGACCGTTTGATCGACGAAATTAAGGCCTACCTCGACACGCAAGCCGGCGAAAATTGGACGCTGTTGCGCGACCTGCTGAAAGATCGAGAGCAATTCGCGCATTATCTTGAAGATGAGCACGAATTGGCGGAAGACTTGATGGACCGGCATCCCGATTTTTTTCGTTACCTGATTGATAAACAATATGCCTACATCCTGAAGCCCGGCGATGTATTGTTGCTGCCGCAGGCCGGTCTCGATACCTGCGTCTGGCATTCGGTGCTTTGCCTGGGAGACGAAACGGGCGAAGCGTTGAGCTTCGCGTTGAAAAAAGCCGCGGATGACGCCGTATGAGTCCATCCGATCCGGCCAATACAGAGTGGTTGCTTTATATCCTGATCGGCATCGGCGCGTTGACTTTAATATTGCAACTGATCTCTGCAGCGATGCAGTTGCTGCGTTCAGGCCGCGCCGCCGGCCTTGAAAACCGGCTGTTGCAGTTGGAACAAGCGTTGCGCCAGGAAATAGCCGGAAATCGGGGTGAACAGAATCAAGCCCTGCGTCAGCTGGGCGAGGCCTTGCAGAGCGAAGCGCGTCAAGGCCGCGAGGAAATGCAGAACGGTCTGCTGCGTTTCAATGAACAGATCAGCCAGCAGTTTTCCATACACAGCCAGCGCACAGCGGAGAGTCTGAAAGATCTGCGCGAATCGGTTGCTGCACGGTTATCCGAAATTCAACAGGACAACAGCCGAAAACTGGAGCAGATGCGCGTCACTGTCGATGAAAAGCTGCACAACACCCTCGAACAGCGTTTGGGCGAATCCTTCCGTCAGGTCAGCGAGCGCCTGGAGCTGGTGCATAAAGGGTTGGGCGAAATGCAAACGCTGGCTTCCGGAGTAGGCGATCTGAAAAAAGTGCTGTCCAATGTCAAGGTGCGCGGTTCCTGGGGCGAAGTGCAGCTGGACAGTCTGCTGGAGCAGATGCTAAGCCCGGCTCAATACGAAAAAAACGTCGCGGTGCGTCCCGGCAGCAACGAGCGAGTCGAGTTTGCGATCAAACTGCCCGGACGTGACGAGCATGGCGGCGCGCCGGTGTGGCTGCCGATAGACGCCAAATTCCCGCTGGAGGATTATCAGCGGCTGGCCGAGGCGCAGGAAAGCGGCGATATAGCCGGCATGGAGTTTGCTTCCAAGGCGTTGGACACCCGTATCCGCAGCGAGGCCAAATCGATACGCGACAAGTATCTCGAACCGCCGCACACCACCGATTTCGGCCTGATGTTTCTGCCGGTCGAAGGGCTATACGCCGAAGTAATCCGGCGTCCGGGGTTGATTGACAACCTGCAGCGCGATTACCGCGTTACCGTGGTCGGCCCCACCACGTTGACGGCGATACTCAACAGCCTGCAAATGGGATTCCGCACGCTGGCGATAGAAAAACGTTCCAGCGAAGTCTGGACCGTACTTGGCGCGGTCAAGAGCGAGTTCGGTAAATTTGGCGATGTGCTGGCCAAAACCCGCAAAAAACTGGAAGAAGCCAGCAATACCATAGCGGCCGCGGAGCAGCGCACCCGGGTCATCGGCCAGCGCTTGAAGACCGTCGAAGCCGTGCCGTCGAGCGAAGACGAACCGGTTTTGCTGTTCGGCGCGCAGGAACAGAACGGCGAGGAGTAAAAACCGCCTTTATTCAGCTACCGTTGCGTATCCCTTGCTATTCGCGGGCCAAAGCCCGCTCCTACAAAATATAGAGCACTGAGAAAACAAAGATACATTATCACCCTCTCCCTTTGGGAGAAAGTTGGGATGAGGGGTTTTTTGTTCGGTTATCTATACTTCCGCCGAACGCTTTTTTGCGCGGCCACCCTATGCGGACTCCACTGCTAAAAAATTATCTTCAGCTTTTCAATATCCCATACTGATAGGCCAGACGCGTCATCTCCGCAGCTGTGTTTACACCCAGTTTGCTTTTGATCAACGTAACGTAATTGGCGACGGTTTTATAGCCCAGACACAGCTCCTCGGCAATTTCACGCGTGGTGCTCCCGTTTACCAGTAAATGGAAGATATCGAACTCGCGCGCCGTCAATGTAGTCAATATGGCTGGTGACCCGTTGCCGGCTGCCGGCTGCACCACCATGCGCGAGGCGATGTCCGGGTCGATATAAGTTGCTCCGTGCGCTACCTTGATTATCGCCTCGACCAGAATTTCCGGAGCGCTGCTTTTGGTGACATAGCCTTTACACCCCGCTTCAAGCGCACGCGTGACGTAGAGCGGTTCATCGTGAACGCTGAACGCCAGAATTCTGGCATGCGGGTCGCGGCCGCAGATACGGCGTATCGCCGCCAGACCGCCTATGCCGGGCAGATTCAGATCCATGACTACTATATCGGGCCGGACCGTCACAAAGATCTGACAGGCTTCTTCGCCGCGCGCCGTTTCCGCCATCACGGCGATATTGTCGTATTGCGACAGCAACATGCGGTGGCCGGCGCGGACTACCGCATGATCGTCGACCAGCATGACCGTAATTTTCGCCATCATCCCGGCTCTCGCGGACATGGTACACGCACCGTAATCGCGACCCCGCCGCCGGGACGCGTAGTCAGATCGAATTCGCCGCCCAGACTCGCGATGCGCTCTTTCATGCCCAACAGCCCGAAACCGCTTCGGGTCTGCTCGGGATTGAATCCCTTGCCGTCGTCGCTGATGTCCAGGATGATGCTATGCAGCGGTGTTCTGGCGGACAGCCGAAAATCGATGCTGACCTGCCGCGCGCCGGCATATTTGACGATGTTGGTCAGGCATTCCTGTACGATGCGGAATAAATGAATCTTGGCGTCTCCTGCGTATTGCTCCACTTCGTCGTCGTAATGAAAATCCACCTCGACGCGCTGATTGCGGTTGCGCCAGTGAGCTATCAAATCCTCCAGCGACGCACGTAGACCCAGTTCGTCCAGCAGCATCGGCCGTAAGCGGCGCATCATTGCGCGCACTTCGATAAACATGTGGTCGCATGATTCGATTATGGCCTCCACGGCCATCAGACCGTCGTCGTCAACCCGTTTTTTGAGCGAGGCCGCCATGACCTTGACTGCGCTCAGCGACTGGCCGAATTCGTCGTGCAATTCCTGTGATATGTAACGGCGTTCCTCTTCCTGTATCGCCAGCGATTGCTGCGTCAGCGCGCGGTTTTCGCGGCGCGATCGGGTCAGGGCTTCCGCTGTGTGATTAAACGCCTGCGAAATCCGGTCGAATTCCAATAAATCCAGGTGCGGCAGCCGCTTTTCATAGTTGCCTTGCTCTATGCCTTCCAGCCCCTGCAAAATGACGCCCACCGATACAAACGCGCGCCCCAGGGTAAAATGAACCACGGCATAAACCGCGGCCGCCAGGATTATCATGAGATACAGAAAGTCCTCGGCCTCGCGCCAGGCTTCGGCTATTTCATCGCTGGGATCGGCTTCCACACTGATGCGGATCGGATTTCCGCCGCTGCTTTCCACCATTTTCTCACCGGTCATCAATTCCGGCGTGACCGCCCAGGCGAACCACGAAGGCACCGGGTTTTCGGCTTTATCGCGTGGAGGCGAGTCGAGCTTGATGATTTTCTCCGGCAGTTGCTGAACATGTATGCGCAAATGGCGGGTGTTTTCCAGATGCGCCAGTTCCGAAAGCCAGGCCCGCAGACGCGCTTCGTCGCCGCCGGTCTGCTGCAGCCCGGCGTCTATCAGTTGCAAGGCCATGTTGACCGACGACCGCACTTCTTCCAATACCGAGCGCCGCGCATTATGGGTGATGAACAGCGCGCCGACGCTGACGATGATGAACATGGTCAGAGAAATCGTCAGATTCAGGCGAAAGCGTAAGCTCAATATCGTCTCCGTTCAGGTGGCCGTCTAGAATGCATGAATTTTACCGCTCTTAATACAGGAAAATTTCCCTTCTGTAGCTGCTTGTACAGCTAAATGCAGGGTACACGCTCCATTCGTAGTTTTCCTCGAAGCGCAATTTTCGCAGATCAGCCTGACTTGCCTCAGTTTTACTGCATCAAACCGGCTTGCGCATGGTGACAAACTCCTCGGCGGTAGTCGGGTGTATGCCTATGGTCGAATCGAAAACGGCTTTCGTCGCACCCGCCCTGACGGCAACCGCGATGCCTTGTATGATTTCGCCGGCATCGGCGCCCACCATGTGTACACCCAGCACTTTGCCGCTCCCTGCTTCGACCACCATTTTCATCAATGTCTTTTCTCCCTGGCCGGACAGCGTGTGTTTCATCGGCGTAAACACGGATTTATAAATATCGATGGCAGGATAGCGTTTTCTGGCCTCGGCCTCGGACAAGCCCACCGTACCGACATTGGGTTGACTGAAAACCGCTGTTGGAATGTTGTCGTAATCGACCAGCGCGTTTAGTCCGGCATAAAGCCGGTTGATAAGCGCCATTGCTTCCGCCGTGGCAACCGGCGTCAGATTGATGCGGTTGGTCACATCGCCTATTGCGTAGATCGATGGAATATTGGTCTGATATTGTTCGTTCACCCTGACTGCTCCGGCTGCGTCCAGATACACACCGAGCGCTTCGAGCCCCAGACCGGCAGTATTCGGCTTTCTTCCGGTTGCGTATAACACCAGATCGGCTGCGATGGACTGGTTCTGTCCTGTATGCGCCATCAATTCGTCGCCGATTTTTTTAATGCTGTCGATGCTGGTATTGAGCCGGATGTCGATACCCTTGCTGCGCATTTCCTGACTCACGAACTCCCGGATATCCTCATCGAAACCGCGCAACAGTTGCGCGCCGCGATAGCAAAGCGTGGTTTGCACGCCGAGTCCGTGCATGATGCCGGCGAATTCCACGGCGATATAGCCGCCGCCGACTATCAGCAGTCTTTTCGGCAGCTTTTCCAGCGCGAACATTTCGTTGGAGGTAACGACCCATTTTTTGCCCGGTATCTCCGGCACCGAAGGCCAGCCGCCTGTGGCGATTAAAATACGCTCGCATGTGTAAACCCGATCAGCAACCGCCACGGTGTGAGCATCCAGCAAACGGGCTTGCCCCTCTATCACCTTGACACCGGATTGATTCAGCAATCCTTGATAAACGCCTTGCAGTCTGCCGATCTCCCGGTTTTTCTGCGCCAATAAGCGCGTCCAATCGAATTGCGGCTTTTGCAGCGACCAGCCGAAGCCTTTCGCGGCGTCGAACTCTTCACTAAAGCGGGAGGCATACACAAACAGTTTTTTCGGCACGCAACCGACATTCACGCAGGTGCCGCCAAGGTGACGGTTTTCGGCAACCGCGACCCTGACGTTCAATGCGGCGGCCATCCGCGCCGCGCGCACGCCTCCGGAACCGGCGCCGATAACGAACAAGTCAAAATCATAGTTAGACATGGGTATATTCTCATTCATGATAAATAGTGCTTGGACGGAAATTCTACAAGCCTCATCCGCCAAAGGTTTCAGACAAAATCCTTGATTGAAGATCTTTGAAATATGAAGATATAATTTGTTCAATAAAGATTTTTTGTCCACGAAACTCACGAAAAAAATATGTCAAAATTCTCGTGTATTTCGTGTATTTCGTGTATTTCGTGTATTTCGTGTATTTCGTGTATTTCGTGTATTTCGTGTATTTCGTGTATTTCGTGTATTTCGTGTATTTCGTGTATTTCGTGTACAGTATATTTCTTTGTGTTCAACAATCTCTGATTCCCTTGATTCATATAACCTGCAGCATTTCCGTTCAGGCACAAAATAGCGTTCAGGGACATGAATATGCCCCTGATCTCCGGCAACGTTAACGTTGTTTTAGAAATCCGATCATCGTATCGGCATCGCTAACCGTGAACGGGTCTTCAGGGTGATTGTCGGCTTGCCCCGGCTCACTGAACAATTGTACGATTTTGCCGCCCTCGACCAGCATTGAATAGCGCCAGGATCGATAGCCAAATCCGAGATTCTCCTTTTTGACCAGCATCCCCATGCCGCGGGTAAAGTCGCCGTTGCCATCGGGCAGCATCTTCACATGTTCGACCCCGAGGTGTTTACCCCACTGAAACATGGTGAAGGCGTCATTTACGCTCAGGCAATACACTTCATCCACGCCTAGCGCAATGATTTCGTCGTATCTGGTTTCGTAGCCGGGCAGATGCGTGCTGGAACAGGTCGGCGTGAAAGCGCCGGGCAAAGCAAAAACGACTATCTTTTTGTCCTTGAAAATATCGTCGCTGCTGACATCCTGCCAACGGAACGGATTGTCGCCGCTTATGCTTGCGTCGCGGACTCGGGTTTTAAATATTACATTCGGTACATTTGCGTTCATGTCGATTCTCCAGGTCATAAAATCAGGAATACGCCGGTTGTTCGATACTCGCCACACGGCATAACGTTCATTGAAACTATCTGAAGTCAGTGTTCTTCTTCAGATCGGGGATAGTCTATCGATGATAATATCTCATGTATAATCGATTGTTTTTATGATAACGATAGATATAAGCTATCAGTAGACCGAAATGAACCTCCGAGACCTGCAATTCCTGATTGCCGTCGCCGACCTGCGCAGTTTCGGTCAAGCCGCCGAACGCTGTTTCATCAGCCAACCCACGCTGAGCACCCAAATCAAAAAACTGGAGGAAGCGCTGGGCATACAGCTCTTCGAGCGCAGCAACAAAAAAGTGCTGCCGACCGAAATCGGCGAACAAATTATTGGATCGGCGCGACGGATGTTGGAGGAAGAACAAATCATCAAGGAGTTGGCCGCCTCCGCACGGGATCCGCTTGCCGGAAACCTGCGCCTGGGGGCGTTTCCGACCCTGGCGCCGTATCTGTTTCCGCAGCTGGTACCCCTCATCAGGCGGGAACTGCCCAAAATCCGCCTGATGCTGATCGAAGATAAAACCGATACATTGCTACGGCAACTCAGCAGCGGACAAATCGATGCGGCGTTATTGGCGATGCCGGTTGAAGACGAATCTCTGCAGATAACCGCGCTGTTCGAAGACGAATTTCTGCTGGCTGTCGCCTGCGGCCATCCGTTGGCGAACAAAACCATTGTTACTCTTGATGATTTGACCGGCTTACCGTTATTATTACTTGATGAAGGCCATTGTTTGCGCGGACAGGCGTTGCAGATTTGTCAAACAGCCGGCCTTTCCGAACAACAGGATGTGCGCGCGACCAGCCTGGAGACCCTGCGGCAAATGGCGCGCGCCGGCACGGGCATCACCTTGATTCCGGCCATAGCGGTTCGCGAGGAGGACGGCCTTTGTTATCGACCGTTTCAAGCCCCGCCTCCCCGCAGGACAATAGCTCTTGTTTGGCGAAAAACCACCGCGCGCCGGGTTCTGTTCGAAAAGCTGGTGTTTTCCGTATTGGCTATACGGCGGAAAGCATTACGGATGGAGTAGCGCCGTTCATTTTCGGGCCGTGCTGATGAGATAAAGTATAGTTGAGGCTAGGAATGTACGAAGGAGGTGGAGGTTTGACCGCAGTTGCTGACGATATTTGTGCGATATTGCGTGAACTTGCGCAATCTAAACAGGAAACGGGTCGATAGTTTCGAGATACGGGCGGCATCATCCAGAACTCGTCGCGCGATATAGATTGCAAATAAAGGAAGTAACGACCAGTATCGGTAAATTTGCCAACCGGCTGGGCGATTATATCGAGGAGGCGGTGCGTCCTGTTTCTTTTACGCGTTTGGTGCATGTCTGGGTTGCGCTGTTTCTTCCCGTTTTTGGTGGATGACGGCGCATGGATCATCGTTGCATCCACCGCCGTTGAGCAGCAAGCCCTTCTGTTTCAAGGTTCCGGTGATTGCGTTCATGATCTCCACCGTCAGTTGATGAGGTGACGGAAGTTTAGAATCGTTGTTTCGACCGACATGGTTTCATCAAACAAATCCAGCCGTGCAAAAGCTCGCATGCACGTTGTATCGCAGAGCGCGTCTTCCCGCCTGATCGGAGAGTGCGAACCACTGCTGCACGAAATAGATGCGCGGCATGGTTTCCAAGTCCCGTGGACGACGTCCTTTGCCTGCCTTGGTGTCGTATGGTTCAATCAGGGCAGTCAGAGTTGGCCATTCATTACATCCAGAAAACGTTCGCGGGCTGAAGCTCCGCTCCTACAGGATTCATCAAGTCTGCCAACAGCAGGGAACGCGCGCGGGATTCATTTTCCTATGCAGAAACTGGAAAACACTCGATCCAGTAACTGCTCCGTAGTGAATTTTCCGGTAATTTCGGATAACGCCTGCTGGGCCAGACGCATTTCCTCGGCGCTCAGCTCCAGCGGGCCGCTATGGGCGATTAACGTCAGCGCGCTACCGATATGGTCCTGTGCTTGCCGCAATGCGTCGAGATGCCTGCGCCGTGCGGTAAATACCGTTTCTCCGCTGTCGTCGTCGTAACCGGCGATTTGTTTCAGGTGCGTTTTCAGTATATCCATTCCCTTTCCTGTTTTTACCGATAGATGGATATGCACGTTCCCGCCTATTGTTTGTATACCAGGCCGTGCTCCACTTTTATCTATTTTGTTGTGAATACAGGTAACAGGTATATTGCCGGGCAGCAGCTCGGGCAGGATTTCGTTATCTTCGGGTCGCTTGGCGCTTTCATCCATGATAAACAGGATGCGTCCTGCGTTCCGCATGGCTTCCCTGGCGCGGCGCATGCCTTCCTGTTCAATCGGGTCGTTGCTGTCGCGCAGTCCTGCGGTGTCGATCAGGTGCAAGGGCATACCGTCGATCTGTATGTATTCGCGCAGGATATCGCGCGTGGTGCCGGGTTGGCTGGTGACGATGGCGGTTTCCCTGCCGGCCAGATAATTCATCAGGCTCGATTTTCCGGCATTGGGTTTGCCTGCGATTACCAGCGTCAACCCTTCGCGCAGCAGCGCGCCCTGGCGCGCCGATTGCCGCGTACGCTCAAGCTGATCCAGCAGGTTTTGCATTTTTTGTCTGACGCCGTGTTCGCTTATAAAGTCGATTTCTTCATCGCTGAAGTCGATAGACGCTTCAACGTATAGCCGCAGTTGGATAAGCTGTTCGACCAGCGTATTGACTGTCCTGGAAAATGCGCCTTGCAGGGTGTTTTGTGCTGAGCGTGCGGCGGCTTCGGTCGAGCTTTCGATCAGGTCGCTGATGGCTTCGGCCTGGGCCAGGTCGATTTTGCCGTTCAGAAACGCGCGCAGAGCGAATTCGCCGGGACGAGCCAGACGGACGCCCAGGGTTTGCAGTGCGCGCAGCAGAATGTCCAGCACCATCGGGCTGCCGTGGCATTGCAGTTCCAGTATGTCTTCGCCTGTGAACGAGTGAGGGGCTGGGAAGTACAGCGCGATTCCGGTATCGGCGACGCAGCCGCTTTCATCGTGGAAAGGGGTATAGCAGGCCTGGCGCGGCGCAATTTCCCTGCCCAGCAGCGGCTGCATGAGTTGCCGGACAAGTTCGCCGGAAATGCGCACGACCCCGATGCCGCCGCGGCCGGCCGGCGTGGCAATCGCGGCGATGGTTTCCTGGTTCATTGGTTTGCCGGGCGTGTTACTGTCTATCTGTTTTAGGTTCGGATGATCTGTTTTTATTCGAAATAATAGCGCATGCTCCGAGTCGCAGGGTTGAAGTCCGCATGGAGCTCGAAATGCGGGTTGTGCGTGTGTTCCCTTACCCAGGATGATGCCACAGCTCCATCCCAGCCAGGCATCGATACAGTTTCCGTTTTGTTTATATCCTTGCAGGAGAGAGTATTAACCCGCCAATGCCATTGGGGCTTTCAAGGATAAAATCTTTCATGCCCGCGACGGCGCTGCTTTTCCTTCTATCTGCCGGGTAATTACCCATTGCTGCAGTATCGAAAGCGTATTGTTGATCACCCAGTACAGTACCAGCCCTGAAGGGAAAAAGGCGAAGAACACCGTGAATATCAGCGGAAAATACTGCATGACCTTGGCTTGCATCGGGTCTTGCGGTTGCGGGTTCAGGCGCTGCTGTATGAACATGGATATGCCGTAAATAACCGGCAGTATGAAATACGGGTCTTTCGATGAAAGGTCCTGCAGCCAGAAGATAAACGGCGCCTGACGCAGTTCTACCGCTTCCACCAACACCCAGTACAGTGAAATGAATACCGGTATCTGCACCAGCACCGGCAGACAGCCCCCCAACGGATTAACTTTTTCCTTGCGATAAAGCTCCATCATCGCGACATTGAATTGCTGCTTGTCTTCGCCGAGGCGGTCCTTCAGTTCTTTGAGCTTGGGCTGCAGTTTGCGCATGTTGGCCATTGAGCGGTAGCTTGACGCCGAAAGCTGGAAGAACAGCAGTTTGATGGTGATAGTGACGAAGACTATCGCCCAACCCCAGTTGGTGAACAGTACATGATATTTATCGAGCAGCCAGAAGATCGGCTTGGCGATAAAGGTCAGGTTGCCGAAATCGACGGTCAGTTCCAGTCCCGGCGCGATAGTTTCCAGCGTGCGCTGCAGTTTAGGACCTACGAACAAGCTTGATTCGAAGGTTTTTTCCGATCCTGGCGCAACCGCGGTTTCCGGAGAAATCGCGCCGATTACAAAAAATTTGTCCGGGAGCGCTTTGGTGTAGAAGCTGTCTTCTTCGCCGGTTTGCGGTATCCAGGCCGCCAGAAAGTAATGCTGTATCATCGCGATCCATGCATCTTTACCTGTGCGAGCCAGATTGCTGTCAGCCATATCGTCGAACGATATTTTTTCGTACTTTTCGGACTGCGTATAAAGCACGCCGCCTGTATAGGCGCGGTCTTCGGAGGAAGTGGATAAGGCTGACCCGACTTTTTTCTCCGGTTCCTTGCGCTGCAACTGAATGTATTGACGGCCGCTCCATTCCTGGTTCGACTTGTTCAGCACGGTTTGTTTCATATCAATCAGGTAGCTGCCCCGTTTGAATGTGTAAACCTTGGTTACCTTCAGCCCGTTCGGACTGGTCCAGGTAAATGGAACCTGAACGCTGTCTTCACCGTCTTTCAGCGCATAAGTATTGCCTGCGCTGTTCCATATGCTGTGGTGATTAGGTGGCGAGCTGCTATCGGACAGCAGGCCGGTTTGCGAAATAAAGCGTTTTGTAGGGTCGTCATTTAACAATTCGACCGGGTTGTCGGTTTGATCCTTGTTGATAGGGTACGTGGTGAGCTGGATCGAATGAATATCGGCGCCGCTGGTGTCTATGACAATACGCAGTACGTCGGTAGTGACTACCACTTTTGCCGAGGCCGCTGCGGGAGCTACGCCGTTGTCGGTCGGCGCCGACATGGCTGACGCCGTGCGGCCGCTAGCCGTTACCACGTCGGCAGGAGGCGTTTGCGGCGCTCCGGGCTTATTATTTTGCTCAGCCTGCTGCTGAGCAACGACTTGAGGCGGCTTGGGGCCATAATCGAGCTGCCATTGTTCCCAGAGCGAATAGCTTAGGAATATGAAAAAAACGAAGAGAACAAACCTCAAGTTATCCATTTATTTTCACCAATTTTTTCGGGTACTGGATCCAGGCCGCCTTCGTGCCACGGATTGCACTTTAACAGTCTTCTTATAGTCAGGTATGACCCGCGCAAGGCGCCGAATCGTTCAATCGCGACGATAGCGTAACTCGAGCAGGTGGGATGAAAGCGACAATGATAGCCCAGCAAGGGGCTAATCAGGTAGCGGTAGATTTTGATGAACTGCACCAGTGCGAATCGCATCGTCTTTTCAAGATGTCCCAGTGCTTTTCAATTGAGGTTCTAAGCGTTTTGCGGTCGGCGCGGCTAGCCGCTTTCCTGGCCATTACAACAATGTCCAGATTGCGCAGGGTGGACCGGTTCAATCGGAAACTTTCCCGTATCTGCCTTTTGATACGGTTGCGTTCGGCGGCATGTCTGACGTTTTTTTTGGATATCGCCAAACCCAGCCGGGTTTCGCCCTCTTTCTTTTTGTGGGCCAAAACCGTCAGGTATGCGTCGCTCGATCGCAACGATTTATCGAAAACGGGTTTATAATCTTTCGCTTTCGTTAAACGGTAGCGGGTAGGGAAACTGAAGCCTCCCATTCCGCCGGCGATCAGACTGCGAGTTTCTTACGGCCTTTGGCGCGGCGCGCATTGATTACCGCACGACCGCCTCGCGTTTTCATGCGGGCGCGGAACCCATGGGTGCGCACGCGCTTGATTTTGCTAGGTTGATAAGTTCTTTTCATGATTATCTCCGATTGTCGCTACCGCGTAGCGACTGTCAACACGATATAGGACTTATCATTTTATTTTAGCCATGTCCTGTCTGTCAATGCTGTGGATAACTTTTTCGTAATCGCGTATAGTTGGTAGTCATTCAGCTACCCGTTGTATATCGCTGTAGGCGTGTGAGGTTTAGTTTGCGAAAAAGGCCGATTTCTGGCTGAAGCCCCTTCCTAAAAACTTGATTCATATGAATATGTTGTTGTAGTATCTTTTTTTCGTTTTCCATAAACGGCGTTAATGCGCTGAATAGATGATAGAGTTCTGTCATTGTCAGGCGCTCCTTATATAACATAACATATAAATCAAAAGGTTAGTTTCATTTCGTCAGTGTTTGTCACGGACTTGCTACGGGGGAGTTACGTCGCATTCATTTCTGAACCCGGATTTCACCATAAATCCGCTTGCAGCGTATTTGCTTTTACCCTTTAGAGCTCCGGGCGGGATTGTCCGGCGTGAGTCCGTTCCGGAATGACGATTTCTCTCTTTAGATCCATGATTAAGACATTGATATGACATTTCTGTTTTTAAATCTTACGTCAACAGTAGTTGGAACATCGGGGAGTAGCTATCTGTGACTCCGCTTTGGAGCATCTGTTTAGGTAAGCTGGAAGGAGAGCTATCGCCGCAACATTTCAATACCTGGATACGACCGTTGCAGGCAGTAGAGCAGGGGGCTGAGCTTAAGCTTCTTGCGCCTAACCGCTTTGTGTTGGACTGGGTAAGGCAGCATTTTTACGAACGCATTGAACAGGTTCTGGCTGAGCAGCAATGCAGCGAGCCTTTCCGGCTGACGCTGGAAATTGGCACGCGTTCGTTGCCTGTTAACGCCGCTGGCGAAGCGGCTGACGCGGCCGAGTCGCGTTCCGTAAAAAAAATGCCAGTCAAGATAAGACAAAGCAACAATATAAACCCGGCATTTACTTTTGACAGCTTTGTCGAAGGCAAGTCCAATCAGCTGGCTCGCGCCGCATCGGTTCAGGTTACGTGCAATGTCGGGCAAACCTATAATCCGTTACTGATTTACGGGTCTACCGGACTGGGCAAAACGCATTTGATGCATGCCATCGGCAATGAAATTATCAGGCACAATCCTTTCGCAAATGTTGTGTATCTGCATTCCGAACGCTTTGTGTCGGATATGGTCAAGGCCCTGCAGCATAATGCTATCAATGCCTTCAAGGACTTCTATCGCACCGTCGACGCATTATTGATAGACGATATTCAGTTTTTTGCCGAGAAAGAGCGCTCACAGGAAGAATTCTTCCATACTTTTAATAACCTGCTTGAAAATAAGCACCAGGTTGTTTTGACATGCGACCGTTATCCAAAGGAAATCAAGGGATTGGATGAGAGATTGAAGTCGCGTTTTGGCTGGGGGCTGCCTGTTGCCGTGGAGCCGCCCGATCTTGAAACCCGTGTCGCCATTTTGTTGAGCAAGGCGCAGCAGTCTCATGTCGAGGTGCCTGCAGAGGTTGCTTTTTTTATCGGCAAGCGTATGCGTTCGAATGTGCGAGAGTTGGAGGGCGCATTGCGCAGAGTTGTCGCCAACGCACAGTTCACCGGCAAACCGATTACGCTGGAGTTTGCGAAGGAAGCTCTGCGCGACCTTATCGCGTTGCAGGATCGCACGGTCAATGTCGACAATATTCAAAAAACTGTTGCCGAGTATTACAAAATCAGGGTTTCAGATTTAATATCGAGTAAGCGTACGCGTAGCGTTACGCGCCCCCGGCAAATTGCGATGGCATTGGCAAAAGAGCTGACCAATCATAGTTTACCTGAAATCGGACACTACTTTGGTGGCCGTGATCATACTACGGTGCTGCATGCGACACGCAAGGTTCAGGAATTGCGAGACAGCGACGGCCAGTTCGAAGAAGATTATTCCAATCTGATGCGCACCCTTTCGCATTGAGGTTATGCGGCTGAGATGCTATTCGCGTACGGAAGTATTTGACGGTGCGATTCATGACAGCTGGCGCAATATAAGATCGCAGCGGGCCGAGTGTACTGCCTCTCCTCCGGATCAGATTCGGAGCAGGCTCTGATGCATCAGGCCTACTTGTCTATTGACAGTACGCGTTGCGCCAACAGAGCATGGTGTTTCTTATATATTTTGCGGATAGTAGTAACCCCGCTTGCACAAGCTGTTTCTTTTTCGATAGGCTCAGGTGTTTTGATGAAACTTTCAGTATCCAGGGAAAATCTTCTCGGTCCTTTGCTTTTGGTGGTAGGTGTAGTAGAGCGGCGTCAGACCATGGCGATTCTTTCCAATGTACTGCTCCGGACGGTTGGCGATCGCTTGCTGGTAACGGGTACCGATCTGGAGGTGCAGATGATCGCCAGCGCAACAGTGGAGATTTCTGTACCGGGAGAAGTTACCGTGCCGGCAAGGAAACTGCTCGATATTTGCCGTAGCCTTCCTGACGGTTCCACGCTCAGGATGGAGTGCCTGCAAGACAAGATTACCCTGCAGGCGGGTAAAAGCCGTTTCACGCTGTCGACCTTGCCCGCTGAAAACTATCCTGCATTCGATGCTTCATCCGGTTTCGACGTTGTTTTTGATATTCGTGCGACCATGTTGCAGCGCGCGCTGGATAAAACACTTTTTGCGATGGCGCAGCAGGATGTTCGTTATTATTTGAACGGATTGATGCTGGAGTTGAGCGAGGGAGTATTGCGCGCCGTCGCCTCCGACGGTCATAGGCTTTCCCTGTGCGAACAGTCTTTTGATGGCGCCGATATTCAAGGTTTTCGTCAAATTATTCTACCGAGAAAGGGCGTGCTGGAGCTGCAGCGCCTGCTGGCCAATGAGTCCAATGATACGCTGCTTACCTTTGAGCTATCTTCGAATAATCTGCGCATTACGCTAGGGCATATCATTTTCTTTGCAAAACTGATAGATGGGCGTTTCCCTGATTACCGGCGCGTATTGCCCAAGGAAATTAAATGGCTGCTCAAGATTGACCGTCAGGTGATAAAGTCCGCGCTAACGAGGGTGTCTATTCTTTCCAACGACAAATTCAGAGGAATACATCTAGCTCTTGAGCAGAATCAGCTTCGTCTTGTTGCCCAGAATCCTGAACATGAAGAGGCTCAAGAGGAAATCGAGGTTGAGTATTCCGGTAAACCCTTTTCAGTTGGTTTTAATGTTTCCTATCTGCTTGACGCCATCAACAATGCTGATTCTGCCGAAATCCTGTTTTTATTTCCTGATGATGCCCACAGTTGCGTGATACAGGACACGGAGGTTCATGACTTCAAATTCATCGTTATGCCAATACGTTTTTAATATAGCCGATTTCGTGCTGTTGAATGAGTATAGAGCGGTTATCAGTAAGCAATGTGCGTAATATCGAGTCTGCTGTGCTTGATCCTGGCGAGCGGGTTAATCTACTGATAGGTGAAAATGGGAGTGGGAAAACATCTCTGCTGGAGGCCATTTATATTCTGGGGCGCGCACGCTCATTCAGAGCAAGAGTTGCTGCACAAGTCATACGAGAGCGTGCAGAATCGTTGGTAGTCTCCGCTCGCGTGGCTTCGCAATCGCGTGCGCCGGTTCAGATCGGCGTACGCTTATCCGGGAGACACCGCGAAATATCTGTTTCCGGTCAGCGAGTATTAAGCTCCGCTGAACTGGTCGCAGCATTACCTATATTATTGATACAGCCATCAAGCACCGCGCTTATGGTTGAAGCGCCCAAGGCGCGGCGTCAGATAATGGACTGGGGAGCGTTCCATGTGGAACATCGGTTTTTAGATCATTTGCGTGGATACTCCCGTGCGCTGAGTCAACGTAATGCTGCGCTTAGATCCGGTAACATCGATACAAATCTCGCGATATGGGATCAGGAGATGGCTATTCATGGCGAAGCCGTGGCTGATGCTCGACATATTTATTTTGAGATGCTGCAGCCCTATTTTGCTGCTGCGACGGCAGCTTTGTTGGGAGACGAGAATTTTGTACTCAAATTGAACAAGGGGTGGCCGACAGGACAAACATTGTTGACTGCACTAGCTGCCGAAGCTCAAGCCGACCAGAGGCTGGGGTATACAGGTTCTGGTGCGCATAAGGCTGATTTTTCCATTTTGTTAAAGGGGCGGCCTGCCAGACTTACTTTGTCTCGAGGACAAATGAAGCTGTTAATTATGGCATTATTATTAGCGCAAGTGAGATTGGTAGACGAGCAAGGCGAAGCCGGGTGTACCGTGCTGATAGATGACCTTGCATCCGAACTGGATAATAAAAATTTGAAAAGAGTCATGCATTTTATTATGAATCAGCCATCGCAATTTTTTGCTACTTTTGTTGAGCATCCTGAGTGTGCAGCAAACGTAATTGCGGGATCAGCCATGTTTCACGTGGAACATGGCAAGGTCATACACTCGAACTGAAGCGGTTGTATGGGCGCACAGATTGATAACTATCTCACTCTCCAACCCCTCTTGTGGGTGAAGAATAATCGCATAAGGATAACTGATGAGTATGCAACAAGCCAACGAATACGATAGTAGCAATATCAAGGTACTGAAAGGGCTGGATGCGGTAAGAAAACGCCCGGGTATGTATATCGGTGATACCGATGACGGCACCGGCCTGCATCATATGGTTTTCGAGGTTGTAGATAACTCAATCGACGAAGCGCTTGCCGGGTATTGCAAAAGCGTAAAAGTGATTATCCATCCTGACGAATCCGTGAGCGTGAGCGATGATGGGCGCGGCATACCGGTAGACATCCATCAGGAGGAAGGGCGTTCGGCGGCGGAAGTGATTATGACGGTGCTGCATGCCGGTGGAAAGTTTGACGATAATGCCTACAAGGTATCGGGTGGGTTGCACGGCGTGGGCGTGTCGGTGGTCAATGCGCTTTCGGAAACATTGGAGCTGGAGGTGCGAAAAAACGGACGTTTATACAAGCAAAGCTATCGTCATGGCGACCCGCTTGCACCGCTCGCTGAAGTAGGAGAAGCGCAAGGGAGCGGCACGAAGATACGTTTTAAACCCAGCGCCGAAACATTTACGCACATAGAATATAGTTACGAAATACTGGCCAAGCGCTTGCGAGAGCTTTCGTTCCTGAATTCCGGTGTGCGCATCGAGCTGCATGACGAACGCACTGCGCGTGAGGATGTATACGAATACGAAGGCGGGATACAGGCTTTTGTTCAACATCTGAACAAAAACAAGACGCCGTTGTTCGATAAAGTATTTTATTTCAGTACAGAGCGTGAAGACGGCATAGTTGTCGAGGCTGCGTTACAGTGGAACGACTCCTACCAGGAAAATATCTATTGTTATACCAACAATATCCCACAGCGCGACGGCGGAACCCATCTGGCCGGTTTTCGCGGCGCGCTGACGCGCACGCTGAATCAATATATCGAAGCTCAGGGTATACAAAAGAAACAAAAAATTGTTACCTCGGGCGACGATGCACGAGAGGGTTTGACCGCCATACTTTCGGTGAAGGTGCCGGACCCCAAATTCTCATCGCAGACCAAGGACAAGCTGGTTTCATCGGAAGTTCGTCCGGCGGTGGAGTCGTCGATGAATGAAAAATTTGACGCATTCCTGCTGGAAAACCCGTCGATAGCGCGTTTAATTGCGGGCAAGATGATCGATGCCGCCAGAGCGCGCGAAGCGGCGCGTAAGGCGCGAGAAATGACGCGTAGAAAAACGACGCTGGATATCGCCGGATTACCAGGTAAGCTGGCGGATTGCCAGGAACGTGATCCGGCTTTGTCCGAACTGTTTATTGTCGAAGGCGACTCGGCCGGCGGATCGGCAAAACAGGGACGAGACCGGCGGACCCAGGCGATTTTGCCGCTGAAAGGAAAAATCCTGAACGTGGAGCGAGCCCGATTCGACCGCATGTTGTCGTCTGAAGAAGTCGGAACGTTGATAACGGCGCTGGGCTGCGGCATAGGCCGTGATGAATATAATCCGGACAAGCTGCGATACCACAGAATTATTATCATGACCGATGCCGATGTCGACGGCTCACATATCCGTACCCTGCTGTTGACATTTTTTTACCGCCAAATGCCGGAACTGATAGAGCGCGGATACATTTACATCGCGCAGCCGCCCCTGTACAAAGTGAAAAAAGGTAAACAGGAATACTACGTCAAGGATGACGGAGAGCTGGATAATTACCTGTTGCAAATGGCGCTGGAAAAAACCCGGCTGTATATCGGTGAAGGCGCACCGCCTATACAGGGCGCCGGGCTTGAACAGCTTGCAAAAGAATATCTGACCGTGCGCAGCATTATTGCGCGGCACAGCCATCGTTTTGATGAGGCTTTCCTGGAGGTATTGCAGGAGTTGCCGCAGATGCGCGCGGATACCATGAAAGACGGTCCGCGCTGCCAGGAATGGTTCACGGCATTGCAGCGGCAACTCGATAAAACGGTAAAAACAGCCGTATACAGCATAGAATTCAACTTTGACCCATATGCGGAAGAGTTTGCGGTCAAGGTCATGAAGCGCCAGCATGGCGTGACCAATTATTTTGAAATAACGCCGACATTTTTTGCATCAAACGATTACGCACGTATCATGGCGCTGGGAGCAAAAATGGAAGGACTGTTTGGCGACCAAACCAGCGTTGGCTCAGAAGACAAAAAGGTGCCGGTAAAAAACTTCAAACAGGCATTCGAATGGATGATGGCCGACGTCAGGAAAGGCCAGCATATACAGCGCTATAAAGGGCTGGGTGAAATGAATCCCGAGCAGCTATGGGAAACCACGCTGGATAGCAACACACGCCGTCTGCTACAGGTGAAGGTTGATGACGCGATCACCGCCGACGAAGTATTTACAACCTTGATGGGGGATGAGGTGGAGCCTCGCAGGGCGTTTATCGAGCACAATGCTTTGGAAGTATCCAATCTGGATATCTGACAGGCTGGCGGGCTGTCAAATGATACGTCAAACGTCTCACGATATCGGCGAGCTATCTCGGTAGTCCGGTTTTAGAAGAAGCGCTTCGAACTGGTCTATCGGTACAGGCTTGCCAAACAGATAGCCCTGGAAGTTGGTACAGCCGTTATCGAGCAGAAACTGTCTTTGCTCTACCGTCTCGACACCTTCGGCAATGACATTAATATTTAAACTTTGCGCCATGGCAATAATGGCGCGCACGATTTCCTTATCGCTGTTATCGGTGACGATATCGCGCACGAATGACTGATCTATTTTAAGTTGAAATATCGGCAGACGTTTAAGATATTGCAGGGACGAGTAGCCGGTGCCGAAGTCATCAAGCGAAAACTGAATTCCGATTTCGCTCAAGGATTTCATGGTGTCGATAGTGCTGTCAATATCGTCTATCAACATGCTCTCGGTCAACTCTAGCTTTAGCAGTGCCGGATTGATGTCATGGCGCAATATGGCATCCCGCACCTGGGCGGCAAATTCCGCCTGGTGATATTGTCTGGCGCTCACGTTCAGCGATAACACAAGGTCATGGGCCAGGGCGCTTTGCTGCCAGCTCTTGAGCTGGGCGCAAGTCGTTTCCACTACCCATTGGCCGATGGGTAGTATCAATCCGCTCTGTTCCGCAAGCGGGATGAATTGCGCGGGAGGAACCAGCCCTCGCCCAGGATGTATCCATCGAATCAACACTTCGGCCCCTACCGGCCGATTCGAACTGTCTACCTGAATCTGGTAGTACAACTGGAATTGCCGACGCTCGAGTGCGTGGTGTAACTCAGCTTTCAGCGTTGCACGCGCCATGATGCTGGCCTGCATTTCAGGGCTAAAGTATCTTATAGCGTTGCGTCCGGCTTTCTTGGCCTGATACATCGCGATGTCGGCCTGCTTTAACAGCTCATCGGCGGAAAATTCACTATCGCCGAAAAAAGCAACGCCGATACTGCAGCTGTTGTTATATTCGTGCTTATCGAGCTGGTAACGGCGGTTGATTCTGACCAGAATTTTCTCGGCAATGGCTTTTGCCAGCTGCTCCGCTTCGAGGGCCTGTTTGCCCAGGTCATTCAGAATTAACACGAACTCGTCTCCGCCATGGCGGGCAACGGTGTCACCATCTCTGACGCATGCGGCCAGCTGCGCAGCAATCTGTTGCAACAGCAAATCGCCCAGATCATGACCCAGGCTATCGTTCAGAAGCTTGAAGTTGTCGAGATCTATGAACAGCAGCGCGCCTATTGTTTCGTAGCGGGCGCTGTATGCGAAAGCCAGGCTGAGCCGGTCGAGAAGCAGCCGTCTGTTGGGCAGTCCCGTTAGAAAGTCGTAAAAACCCAATCGCGTGATCTGCTCTTCCGCCGTTTTGCTTCTGGTGATATCGAAAATGGTGCCGACATAATTGGTAATGGCGCCATCCGCGTCTTTCACTGCGGTGATGCTGAGGTGTTCAGGGTAGATTTCTCCATTTTTACGCCGGTTCCATATTTCACCCTGCCAACTGCCCGTATTGCTGACGCTATCCCAAATCATGTTATAAAAACCGGCATCCTGACGGCCCGATTGCAGAATACGCGGATTTTTGCCGATGACTTCGTCAGAGGTATAGCCGGTGATGCCGCTGAAGGCCTGATTTACCCGGATGATATTGGCGTCGGCATCGGTGATTATCATACCCTCCATCGATTCGAAAGCTGTGGCGGCTATTCTAAGTTGCTGCTCGGCAAGTTTGTGCTCGGTAATATTCTCTGTGGAGATAATGATGCCGCCCGTATTGCCATGTTCATCGGTCCAGGGAGATACCGACCAGCGTAGCCAATATTTACTGCCGTCTTCCCGTATCCAAAAGTCATCGTCACTCTTCAGGGTGGCTCCGGTCAGCCCCTGCTGATGGATTACCCTCCATTTGGACGCTGACTCAGGATGCAGCTCATAGTAGTTATGACCGATGAGAGTTTCGTGATCTTGACCGAACTCCATTAACCATCTATCGCTGACAGCCAGGTAATTCATGTGCTGATCGAACATGGCAATGCTGAGCGGCGCCTGTTTGATGAAGGTTTGCATGTTCTGGCGGGATTTTAGCAGAGCGGCTTCGAATTTCTTGTACTCGTCTATATCGGTGCAAGTGCCAAACCATTTGCAAATCTGTCTGTTTTCGTCAAAAACCGGCACGCCGCGGATCAGCCACCAGCGAAAAATGCCGTCGGCTCCACGCAGCCGGCATTCGTTATTATAAGAAGCAATATTGTTTACTGCGTGCTGCCATGCATCCCAGGCGTGTTGCCGGTCGTCGGGATGAAAAGGCTTGGTCCAGTTATGGCCGTAGCTTTCATCCAATGAAAGGCCGGTATAATCCACCCATTGATGGTTGATATAAATTACCCAGCCGTCAGGCCGGGTGATCCAAACGATTTGCGGCATGGCTTCGGCCAGCAAGCGAAACTCCTTTTCGCTGTGAACAACCGCTTGCTCGGCCTTTTTGCGGGCAGTAATGTTCTCGAACACTGCGACAAACTCATCGGGCCGGGGACGGTAGACGGAAACCGAAAACCAGATATCCAGCGCTGCCAGATAGGTTTCAAACTGCGCCGCTTCGCCGGTCCGCGCAACTCGTCCGTAAATCTCGATCAACTCGGGATTGTCGCGCCTGATACCGGGGATGAGCGTGCTGACTTTCTTGCCAATGACATTCCGTAGGCCGGTCAATCGCTCGAAAGCAGGGTTGACGTTGAGGTATTCGAAGTCCGTGGCAAAACCGCTGATGTAAATCATGCGGCAATGGGCATAGCCGTTGAGCATATTTCCGAACAAAATCTGAAATTGCGCCGTTGTTTTACGGTTATTGATGCCCTTGCACAGACTGAACAGTATGCCCATCGCGATGAAACCGGCTATGGTGTATTGCGACGAGCGATTTCCGGTGGGAAGTGCAACCAGGGAAGGAGTAAAGAAAAAATTAACCAGCAAAACAGATAGCGCCGTTGCCGCCAGCCCGGCGTAAAGACCGGCCAGTTCGGCGGCAAAAAAGACCGCAGGATAGAATAAAAACAGGACCAGCGGCTGGATATGCGTCCATAGCAGCGATTGAGCCGCCAGTGCCAGCAAAGGCAGCAGGATTGCGAGCACGAATGGCGTTAGTTTTTTGTTCATTAAACAGATACCGGGCTGGATGTACGGCAAGTGCTATTGTAGTCTATCCGCAACTGCTCAACCCGTTTGATAAGAGCCAAGGCTGGGAATAGCATCTATTCCATATTATAAATACCCGGTCTGTATGTATAGCTACAGTGATATAGGGAATCAGGCAAGGCGCCTCTAATTACTGTACACTAATTAGAAGATAACGCGGAGCATGCCATGAAAGATTCCATACCACGACAAAGAAGCCCTGGGGCAGGCCGTAAACCGGGCGCGGGGCCTTTTGGTGAAGCTACGACCGCGGTGCGTGTGCCTAACAGTCAGCTTGACCGGGTACGCGGATTTCTGGAGCAGAGCAAGCGCGCCGCCAGCTCTTGTTCAGTTGTCCGAATCAGCGCCGAATTCGGAAAAATCGGGCGCGCGGCTGAAAGGCCGGCGCTGCTCCCTTTGCCTCTGTTTCTCAACCGCATATCGGCGGGCTTCCCTTCACCGGCAGACGATTATGTGGAAGATCGTATAGACCTGAATGAGCAGTTGATCCGTAATAAGGCGGCTACGTTTTTTCTGCGCGTCCAGGGCGAATCCATGACCGGCGCCGGCATAAACCCCGGCGATACGCTGATAGTGGATCGCTCGCTTGCGCCGGCCAGCGGAACCGTAGTGATCGCGGTGCTGGACGGCGAATTGACGGTGAAACGGTTGTGGTTTGATCAGAGCGGCGTCGTCGAGCTGCGGGCGGAAAATCCCCGGTTCCCACCCATCCCTGTAGGGGAGTATCAACAGCTGGAAATTTGGGGCGTAGTGACCAGCGTTATACACAAGCTGCTGCCATGACCCGTGTCATTGCGTTGGTGGACGTCAATAATTTTTATGTTTCCTGCGAGCGGGTTTTCAACCCGAAACTTGCCGGCAAGCCGGTGGTGGTGTTATCCAATAACGACGGCATTTGCATTGCCCGTTCCGAGGAAGTTAAGGCGCTCGGCGTCAGGATGGGCGCGCCCTGGTTTCAAATTCAGGATCTGGCCCGGCGTCACGGCGTTGTGGCGCTGTCGAGCAATTACACGCTGTATGCCGATTTGTCGAACCGGATTATGGCAACGCTTGCAGAGTTCAGTCCTCAACAGGAAGTCTATTCCATAGACGAGTGTTTTCTCGACCTGGCCGGCATGCATCAAGGCGAAGTCAACACATACGGATTATCCATGCGCGCCCGTGCCCGGCGCTGGGTCGGGTTGCCGGTATGCGTCGGTATGGGACAGACCAAAACGCTGGCCAAGTTCGCCAATCATGTCGCCAAAAAACAGCCCCGATTCGGCGGCGTATTTCATTACGGACAGCTTTCTCCGCACGAACAAAAGCAATTAATGTCCGCAGTGGATGTAGGCGTAGTGTGGGGTGTCGGCCGGCGTATTGCCGAGCGCCTGAAACGGCGCGGCATACACAGCGTGCAGGAATTACGGGATGCCGATCCCAAGTCAATGCGTAAGGGATTTGGCGTGGTGCTGGAGCGTATCATACTGGAGTTGCAGGGGGAGCAGTGTCTCGAGCTGGAAGATATCATTCCGCCGAAGCAGCAAATCATGTGTTCCCGCACTTTCGGTCAATTGGCGACCGGCCTGCCGGAGCTGAGCGAAGCGGCGACGGCCTATACGAGCCGCGCTGCTGAAAAACTGCGCTCCCAGGGGGCTGTGGCAGGCGCGGTGCAGATTTATGTCCGCACAAATCCGTTCCAGGATCGAGAGCCGCAATACCAGGCCGCGCTGACGGTCGCGCTGACCGCCCCGACCGACGACACAATGCGATTGGTAAAAGCCGCGCTGCATGCATTGCAGAAAATCTACCGTCCCGGCCATCGCTACCAGAAAGTAGGCGTTATATTGCTGGAGCTTGACACACCGCGCAGCAGGCAAATGCAGCTCTTCGATGATCCTGAGCCGGCCGGCATAAATAGGCGCAAAGCCTTGATGAGTACGCTGGACTCCATCAACCGGCAAATGGGCCGGGGGACTTTGCGTCTGGCGGCAGAAGGATACGAACAGCGATGGAAGGTGAAATCTGCAATCAAATCGCCGCGTTACACCACCTGTTGGGATGAGCTGGCCGTAGCCAGCGCCCGGTGATTGCTTGAATAATCGGGTTGTTCGTTCCCGATGCGTACACAGCCAGCCTTAAAAGCAAATCTAAACCTGAATCCGTGGTCGATTTTCGGAATATTCATGGAATTCATATGGATGCGCCGCTTTTTGCTTCACCCAAAATGAACGTTAATTTCTTTTAAAATCATACTGTTGATTCTAACTACCACGGATTCAGGCTAAAGAGATAGGTAATGGCAGCTGAATAGATACAAGGCTCTTATCCATAAGTAAATCCCTTCGCCACCAGCGCATCGTTTATGGCCTGTTCGAAAGCCCGCACCACGCTCACATCATTGTCAGCGCGCGGAGCGGCGTTCATTAATGCTCGACGACGCGCTGTACGCGCCACAGGATCACGGCATTCCCCCGCGAGCCGCATCGCAATATCCAGGTATTCCTTTGTAGAGGCGGCTATGGTGTCTGTCATGCCTGTCTGGCGCAACAATCCGGCGGCCAGTCTCTGGCGCATGAATTGGCCTTCAAGGGTAATAATAGGGAGTCCACGGTGTATAGCCTGCCATGCCGTGGTGTATCCTGAAAATGCCGGACAATCGAGATAGACATCGCAGAGATCCAGCAAGCCATAAAATCTTGCTCTGGATAGCCAGGGTATAGCCAGTAAGCGCAGGCCAGGGTCCAGCCCTTGTGTGCGGAACGCATTGCCGATCCGCACAAGCAACCGGTCCGTAGCCCAGGCATAATTGGGATGCTGAAGAAGAATGAAGGTGCTCCCGCTTATGGCGGAGGCAATATCGCTCAAAAGAGCGTCATCTGCAGGATCGAATTTGTATGGCATTTGTGCGATCAGGAACACCGGACCGCTAAGACTGGTCAGGTACTCGGATAATTGAGGAAGCTGTTCCGCCGCTATTTCGATGGGCGTCGTGCAGCAGCCGGTGCCGGGCAAGCGTATAAGATGCTCGCGGTAGTGGGCGTCTGCGTCAGGTGGTTCCAGTAGTTCGCCTGAGAAAAAAACATCGATTTCCGGCAACCCGGTGGTAATGGGATGGCCCCAGCCCGCTATCTGTAGCGGCGCAAGCCGAAAACAGGCTAACTTCGACGCGAGCGGTTCCATTCCGATTTCCGGGTAATAGATGACATCGGGCCGATCAGCGGCTAAAACATCGAGTAAGCCGCGCAGACCGGCAACGCTGTGGGCGTCACGCCAGGTATCGGCCGCTGCTCTGGCAAGAGCGGTTTGTTCGTCTTCATTGTTACCGGTGTGATACAGAAACACCTCGAAGCGTTCGCGGTCAAGATGCGCCAGCAGTCCGCGGATAAGGACGTCCCAGACCGAATGCCGGTAGAAATGGTGCGTGACGACTGCAAGGCGGATTCTGTCATGTTTTGCGCAGGGTAAGGCCGGTATTGGTTCGAGGCATGCCGTAAGCATATCGCCGTAACGGGACAGGCGTTCCTTGTGGTCGCCCGGCCGGTAGGCAAGATAAAAAGGCTGCTCGTTCTCATGCGCCGCGAAAGATTCGCGACAGAACGGATGACAGGCCAGCCATTCTGTCAGCGCTTGTAAAGCGCCGTCAAATTCCCTCGGAGCATTCGCGGCAGCGCCTGTATCCGCAGGAATCATCGGTAAAGTGTTCATTACCAGCGCGAGGCGGCATAGCGCATACTCCGGCTTGATCTCGAGAGCCCTCAGGTAGCAGGCCTCGGCCTCGTTTTGCCGGCCGAGCCCTTTCAGGGCGACGCCCAGATTGTAATGCGCATTCGCGCGGTCCTGTTTGAGCAATAGCACCTGGCGAAAACAGGATTCGGCTATATCGTAATGCTTCAACTCCTGAAACAGGATGCCGAGATTGTTGTGCGCCTCGGCAAAATCCGGTTTGAGCGCCAGCGCCTTACGGTAGCAGGCGGAGGCATCATCGTAACGCTTCAGTTCATGAAACAGGGTGCCGAGGTTGTAGTGCGCATCGGTTAGACCGGGGTTGAGCGCCAGCGCCCGACTATAGCAGGCTGCGGCATCATCATACTGTTTCAGTTCCTGAAACAGAGCGCCCAGGTTGTAATGCGCCTCGGTTAAATCGGGGTTAAGCGCGAGCGTGCGGCTATAGCAGGCGGCGGCCTCATCGTAACGCTTCGATATATAATGCAGATTGCCAAGATTATAGCATGCCTTGAAGTAGCCGGGTTTGAGCGCCAGAGCCTGGCGAAAACATGCTTCGGCTTCCTCGTAACGCATAAGCTCCATAAACAGATTGCCAAGGCTGTTGTGCGCTTCGGCAAAATCCGGCTTGATCATCAAAATGCGCAGAAAAAAAAGCGCGGCCTTGTCTCGTTGTTCTGATAAAACGGCACAGTCTGCGGCGTAACTCAGTAATTGAACATTGTCTGAATAATTGAGGCTCACGCCGCTCTCCAGCAAGGCAAGCGCTTCCCGATAACGTCCATCGGCATATAAAGACATTGCCTGCACGGGTAACGGCGGGGGAGGATCGGCGACTTGCGCTGGTAATGCTGAACTCGGTGGGGGCTTTTTGCTCATAAATATTGCGGCTCGAATTTATAGCCGTGATGGGGTCCCAATAATGGCGCACGGGCCGGATATGAAAGCTTGCCGTAGCCGCGGACAACGGATCTTTGGCGTAACTATCCAGGCACACCCGCGGGAAATGAAGCGAGGCGAGCCAGGTGAGACCTTCTGTACCCAAGGAGGGCTTTCTACGGTCTGCCCTGAACGTAGTCCGAAGGGGGTTGGACTCGCAACGCAGTTAAAATACCGACACGTTTCCGCGTGTCTCGACTGGCTTGCCTTATTTCCGGCCGCTTTGGTAATGACTCAATAATACTCGCTGAATAGTTACCTTTTGGCTTGCATTTATGCTGTTATAATAGACCATTATTTAGCTATTGCGCATGGTGGCTAAAAACCGCATGCAGCTCTTGTCAGAGCCAGGCTGAGCTTCATAGCAAGCCGTTAACCGCCTCTCTGCGGACCAGGCCCTGAATAAGACTGGAAAGACCAACCATGAAATATACCATGATGGAAAATCATTGGGGGAAGAAAGGGAGTGCAATCACGGCGCGCCCCGGCATATCTTAATCTCCCTGGTACACCATAGAAGGGTTTTGAGCGATTATCTCCCTTCCCTGATTTAAAGGAACTTAATGTGAGTAAGAATTTTATATTTACATCCGAATCCGTATCCGAAGGTCATCCCGACAAGATAGCGGATCAGGTATCGGACGCGGTATTGGATGCGTTGCTGGCGCAGGACCCCAAATCGCGCGTAGCGGTGGAAACCCTGGTCAAAACCGGAATGGTGGTGCTGGCAGGCGAAGTGACCACCAATGCCTGGGTAGATACCGAGGAGCTGGTACGCAACGTAGTGCGCGATATCGGTTACGACAAGCCGGAAATCGGCTTCGACTGGCAGAGCTGCGCGGTATTGAACGCAATCGGCAAACAGTCTCCCGACATCGCCATGGGTGTGGATGAAAGTAATGATCATGAACAGGGCGCGGGCGATCAGGGCCTGATGTTCGGCTACGCCAGCAATGAAACCGATGTGCTGATGCCGGCCCCGATTACTTACGCGCATCGTCTGGTGCAGCGGCAGGCTTATGTACGCAAGAACAATATCCTGCCATGGCTGCGTCCCGACGCCAAAAGCCAGGTTACCCTGCGTTATGAAGACAACAAACCGGTAGCGGTCGATGCGGTAGTGCTCTCTACCCAGCACTCGCCGGAAGTCAGTCAGGCGGATATACGCGAAGCGGTTATGGAAGAGATTATCCGCCATGTATTGCCCAAGGAATGGCTGCACAAGGAAACGCGCTACTTCATCAACCCGACCGGCCAGTTTATTATCGGCGGTCCCGTAGGCGACTGCGGATTGACCGGACGTAAAATCATCGTCGATACCTACGGCGGCATGGCGCGCCATGGCGGCGGCGCATTCTCCGGCAAGGACCCGTCGAAAGTAGATCGTTCCGCTGCCTATATGTGCCGCTATGTTGCGAAAAACGTGGTGGCTGCCGGATTGGCCGATCGTTGCGAGGTTCAGGTCTCCTACGCCATCGGCGTGGCCGAACCGACATCGGTTGCAGTAGAAACTTTCGGCACCGCGAAAATTGCCGAGGATCGCCTGTCGAAAATCATACGCGACACCTTTGATATGCGCCCGAAGGGCCTGATCAAAATGCTCGACCTGCTGCATCCGATTTATCGCCCGACCGCAGCATACGGACATTTCGGAAGAACGGAAAATACGTTCACCTGGGAAAAAACCGATAAGGCGGAAGCCTTGCGCGATGCGGCTGGTTTATAAGCTGTAGCGCGATACTCGAACACCGCCAGGTCCGGCGGACTGTGCTGGCTGAGGAGCGTTGCGACGGCCCGGATTTACGGAGCCCGCCAGGCTCAGCAAAGCACATGGGATTAAACGGCGCTCGGTTCGACTCTACCGGTTTCCGTCATCGTGACGGAGCAGGTATGGAACCGGTAGAGATGTATCAACTCTTGGGAGTAAACATGAACGCTGTAGTAAACACCTCTTTTAATGATTATGTCATCGCGGATATAAATCTCGCCGAATGGGGCAGAAAAGAAATCCGTATCGCGGAAACCGAAATGCCGGGGTTGATGGCCATACGCGAAGAATATGCAGCGGCCAAACCGCTGCAGGGCGTGCGTATATCCGGTTCGCTGCACATGACCATCCAGACCGCAGTACTGATAGAAACCCTGGTTGCGCTGGGCGCGGAAGTACGCTGGGCTTCATGCAACATCTTTTCCACCCAGGATCACGCCGCGGCGGCCATTGCAGCGGCAGGCATACCGGTATTCGCATACAAGGGAGAATCGCTGGAAGACTACTGGGATTACACCCATCGCATATTCGAATGGCCGGACGGCAAGCCTTCCAACATGATATTGGACGACGGCGGCGACGCCACCCTGCTGCTGCACCTCGGCGCCCGCGCCGAGAGCGATGCGTCGGTACTGGATGCGCCGGGCAGTGAAGAAGAGCGTGTATTGTTTGCCGCCATACGCAAAAGAATAGCCGATAACTCGGGCCAATACGCCGGGAAGCTGGCAGCTGTTAAAGGGGTTACCGAAGAAACGACGACCGGGGTGCATCGTCTATACCAGATGCACGCGCGCGGCGAGCTGAAGTTCCCGGCCATCAACGTAAACGATTCCGTGACCAAGTCGAAGTTCGACAACCTCTACGGTTGCCGTGAATCGCTGATCGACGGAATCAAGCGCGCCACGGATGTGATGATTGCGGGCAAGGTTGCCGTGGTTGCCGGTTATGGCGATGTCGGCAAGGGCTGCGCGCAAGCATTGCGCGCATTGTCCGCCCAGGTCTGGGTAACGGAAATCGATCCGATTTGCGCATTGCAGGCGGCTATGGAAGGCTACCGCGTGGTTACCCTCGAATACGCTGCGGACAAGGCCGACATTTTCGTGACCGCGACCGGTAATTACCATGTCATCACCCACGATCACATGGCGAAAATGAAGGACCAGGCGATCGTCTGTAATATCGGACATTTCGATAACGAAATTGACGTCGCTTCCATCGAAGGCTATGGCTGGGAAGAAATCAAACCGCAGGTTGATCATGTCATTTTCCCGGACGGCAAGCGTATTATTCTACTGGCCAAGGGACGCTTGGTGAACCTGGGCTGCGCGACCGGACATCCTTCCTATGTAATGAGTTCCTCATTCGCCAATCAGACCATCGCCCAGATCGAACTTTGGGGCGAGCATCGGAAAGGATCAGGAAAATACCCGGTGGGCGTATACACGCTGCCCAAGCATCTGGACGAAAAGGTGGCGCGCCTGCAGCTCAAAAAACTGAATGCGCAGTTGACCGAACTGAGCGAAACGCAGGCTGCCTATATCGGCGTGGACAAGGCCGGCCCGTATAAACCGGAGCATTACCGTTATTGATTTGACGCACTGACTATTCAGTCCCGCAGGGTACGCAGCAATGCGTACCCGCTTACAAAAAGTGACGAACAATCATGAATTCCCAACGAGCCTATCCAAAATCATTCAGTTTTGAACTGTTTCCGCCCAAGACCGAAGCCGCGGAGCTGGCGCTCAAAAACACAGTTGCACAACTCAGGCAAATCAACCCGTCCTATTGCTCGGTTACCTTTGGTGCCGGCGGGTCCACGCGTGAAAAAACCTTTGAAACGGTTGTAAGCATACAGGAGGGTATGGGGATCGCCTGCGCGCCTCACATATCCTGTATTGCCTCTACACGCAGCTACATCCGCGAAATGCTGGATGCTTACAGGGAGCAGGGCATCAAGCGCATAGTCGCATTACGCGGCGATATGCCTTCGGGCATGCTGACCACCGGAGAATTACGCTATGCCAACGAACTGGTGGAATTTATCCGGCAGGAAACCGGCAATGATTTTCACGTTGAAGTAGCAGGCTACCCGGAAGTGCATCCTCAGGCGGCAAATGCGGAAAAAGACCTGCTCAATTTCAAACGCAAGGTTGAAGCAGGAGCAGACAGCGCTATTACCCAGTATTTTTATAATGCCGAAGCCTACTTCCGTTTTATCGACGACTGCGAAAAGCAAAATATCAACATCCCCATCGTCCCCGGCATCATGCCGATTACCAACTATACCCAGTTGGCTCGGTTTTCGGAGCTATGCGGCGCCGATATCCCGCGCTGGATCAGAAAGCGACTGGAAGTGTTTGGCGATGACCGTGTCACGATCCGGACTTTCGGGATAGATGTTGTCAGCAAACTCTGCCGGCGGCTGTTGGAGCAAGGCGCGCCAGGACTTCATTTCTACACGCTCAATCAATCGGATGCGACGCTGGCTATTTGGCATAATCTTGGTTTGCACGGGAACAATCCGGCTTGACGGCACAAACCGGAATGGCTGATCAAAATCAGGCCTACGTCGACCGGGATCTCTCGGTGCTCTGGCACCCCTGCACCCAGATGAAGGATCACGAACAAGTGCCGATGATCCCGATACGGCACGGCCACGGCGTCTGGCTCGAAGATTATGCGGGCCGCCGTTATCTGGACGCCATCAGCTCCTGGTGGGTCAATTTGTTCGGTCACTCCAACCCCGTCATCAACGCCGCGCTGCATGAGCAGCTGGAACGACTGGAACACGTCATTCTGGCCGGCTTTACCCACGAACCGGCCATAAGCCTCGCAGAACGCCTGCTTAGTCTGACTCCAACCGGACTTGCACGCTGTTTCTACGCCGATAATGGTTCCTCGGCGATAGAGGTAGCGCTGAAAATGAGCTATCACTATTGGAAAAATCGCGGCGACACGCAAAAAACGCGTTTTATCACGCTGACCAACAGTTATCATGGTGAAACACTGGGCGCACTGGCGCTGGGCGATGTGGCTATATACAAGCAGACCTATGCGCCGTTGCTGATGGATGTGATATCGGTTCCATCCCCGGATTGTTATTATCGTGATGAGGGGGAATCCTGGCGCGACCACACGATCAAAAGGTTTGCCGACATGGAAGCCGCATTGACGCGCCATGCGGGAGAAATATGCGCGGTAATAATCGAACCGCTGGTGCAGTGCGCCGGATCCATGCGCATGTACGATCCGATTTATCTGAAACTGCTGCGTGTAGCCTGCGATCGCCATCATGTGCATCTGATAGCGGATGAAATAGCGGTGGGATTCGGACGCACCGGCACCCTGTTTGCGTGCGAGCAGGCAGATATCACCCCGGATATGCTGTGTCTTTCCAAGGGCTTGACTGGCGGTTATCTGCCGTTATCCGCCGTATTGACGCGCGAGGAAATTTACCAGGGTTTCTACGACGAATACACGACAGGCAAGGCGTTTCTGCACTCGCATAGCTACACCGGCAATGCGCTTGCCTGTACCGCCGCCCTGGCGACGCTCGACATCTTCGAAAAACAGCCTGTGCTTGAGCGCAACCGCGAACTGGCAGCTTATATGGGCTCAGCGGCGGCGCGCATGGCCGGACATCCGCATGTGGCCGAGATTCGCCAAACCGGCATGATATTAGCTTTGGAAATAGTGCAGGATAAACGACGCAGAACCGCTTATCCGTGGCAGCAGCGGCGTGGATTGCGCGTTTATAGACACGCACTCGAAAATGGCATGCTGTTGCGCCCGTTGGGCGATGTGGTTTACTTCATGCCGCCCTATGTGATTAACAGTGAAGAAATCGATTTGATGGTTGATGTAGCAGAGCAAGGCATCGATCTGGCGACTATGGATTAAAAAATGCGCATCTCACGATTTTACCTGCCGGTCAAGCTGACTGCCGGTTCGACGCTGACGCCGGATCAGGAGAGCGCGCACTATATGCACACGGTACTGCGTCTGCAAAAAGGCGCTCAGTTAAGCGTTTTCAATGGCGACGGGGAGGAATACACGGCAACCGTACTTGACGCAACCGGCGCTCGGTTCGCCATCCAATTGGGCGCAGTACCTACTTCGGTGGATCGAGAATCCGGTTTACATACACACTTGGGGCTGGGTATTTCGCGTGGCGAACGCATGGATCTGGCGATACAAAAAGCCGTGGAACTGGGCGCCAATATCATTACGCCATTGTTTACCGAACGCTGCGTGGTGCAACTCAACGCGGCGCGCAAGCAGCAGCGCTGGCAGCATTGGTTTAAAGTAATTCAAAGCGCCTGCGAACAATGTGGAAGAAATCGTATTCCTGAGCTGCGGCAGCCGCAAGAACTAGCCGAATGGATTCCAGGGCAGCAAGGCCTGCGCCTGTTACTGGATCCACTTAATGGAAAACGGCTGACAGAACTGTCTCCGGCAGCCGGCTTGGTCATATTATCGGGGCCGGAAGGCGGGTTTAGCGATAAAGAAAGAACGTTTGCATTACAGGCGGGATTCACCGGCTTGCGTCTGGGACCGCGCATACTCAGGACAGAAACCGCGGCGCTGGCGGCATTGGCGGCAGTACAAACCTTGTGGGGGGATTTGGGTTAGGAAAAGATTATGGTCCACGAAAGGCACGAAAAAAGGGTGGAAAAATGGTAACCATTCACCTTGTCGGCCTTGTACGAAGAAAAGCCGGCATTCCCTGCCGGAGCGACGCATTTATTATTCAACAAAATGCGCTGTAACCGTTCAGACACCCCTTGTCATTTTTTTCAATGTCGCTAAAGAATCCGTTCGTGGGCGTAGCGCCGCGAATGCGGCTGGAGAGCCTGTCGAACCATGAACGGATTAACTATCAACGCTATAGAATTTTCCACTCATCCTTCGACAAGTTCAGGACGAACGGAAAATTCTTAAAATCGTGGGGTGTCTGAGTGGGGTGTCTGAAAGGTTACAATGCGACAGTAGCGGAATTGCTTTTAATTTTTGTGCTTTTCGTGTCTTTCATGGACTTATATTTTTAAGAGCTTTTCCTGTTTCAGCGCTCAGTCAAATCCGATAACAGCGAAGACAGAAACCTTTTGAACAACCCCTGATTTCCGGCGCGCCTATTGCCGCTAAGCGTTTCGGCCAGTTTGAGTATGGAAAGCGTGACCGGCGATTTTGGCGCATATTCCGCAACCGGTATGCCGAGATTGGCCGCCGTACGCACATTTATGAAATCGTTGGGAAGCGATGTGACCGAGTCCAGTTCCAACGTGCGTTTAACATCGGCCAACTTGATCGCGTTATTGCTCTCGTAGCTGCCGCCAAAGAATACGGTGTTGATATCCAAGCGGATGCGGAAATCTACCCGGTAGCCGATGGTGTGAAGATTAAAGGCGGTTACATTGTGGCGCTCGCTCAATGGTCATGGCTACGCCGTGCCGCTCTCAGTGAAATACGGCGCACGCTACCATTTGAATATAGCAGGCGTTGCTTTGGAAGACTCAACCCAGATCGACGGCAAGTCTCAAGCCGTCATGGCCGTGCGGGGTACTCGCCGTCTGAAAAATGATATTGGAGAAGACCGGCTTATAAAGCCAGGAACCCCTTGTTACGCCATTGACCATTCTACCGTTTCAGCCAGCAGTGACCGTGGCGAATGTCCGCTTGTAGGCACTTATGCGGGAATGGTTAGGCGGCTGAATCCGCAGGACGAGTAAGCCGGCGGACAGGATCGCCGTCGAGTCGCCATGGGTGGGTACACGGGACGATTGATTGATCTACCGATACCTGACATCTACCGACACGCTTCCGCGTGTCTCGACAGTTTTATCTGCAGACCACCTGATGCAGGGCAATCGCGCTATGTTTTCTGTTCCCCAAAGATCAAGCGGGTACGGTAATCGTCGTTGAGCGATGCGCGAAGTTTACGACGGCGCAAGCTGTCTTTTGATGGCGCATTGTGGCGAATCACATTCGCCGAATCAACGCCAGATTCTCCGCCGAGTGATCCTTGCGCGCTCGGTTGGCATCCTCGCCGAATTGTACGTCCAGTACCCAATGCTGACCATTCTCGATTCCCCAATGTCCTCGTGTGATACCGGCAAAGCGTAATAAATCATTGAACGAACACAAGTAATAACGGCATTCCGTAGACGTTTTACCTCCGCACGTACGCGTTGACTCCACTCGTCCGACGGCTACCAGCCCCGCCCATTCCTGCTTTTGCTCCAACCAGTCAATATTCCCGCTCAGGCTGTAGCGCCGTATCTCAATTCGACCGTGATCTTTCTCTACCGTCTCATGCACGGGCAACGCCGCCTTCGTTGTTTCCGTCTCCAGCCATAATCGCACATCTTCGCAGAGCGTAGGATGCTTGTCCTTCAGTGCCAACACATAATCACCACCCGCTTCGGCAATCTGGCGGGCAATGTTTTTTTGACAACCCATTGCGTCTATTGTGACGACGGCCCCTTCCCACTCCAGCATGGATAACACATCGGGAATCGCATTGATTTCATTTGATTTGTTCGCCACCGCTTGTTGAGCCAACACCAGTCTTGCCTTGGCGGCATAGGCGCTCACCAAGTGAACTGCCTTGTCTCCTTCGCGACTTCCGCGCAATGTCTTGCCATCAAGGCAAATCTGCTCGCCCGACAAGCTCGGCAGCGCCACCTGAACCCAGCGCATAAAGGCATCGGCAAAGGCTTTCCTCTCAATCCGGCCCATCACGTCACTAATCGTATCATGCGAGGGAATGCCATTCGGCAGCTCCAGAAATCCGCGAAACCAGCTCTCCTTTTGCGTAGCGAATTCCTCCATGCCTACCCAATCCTCAATTCCACTCAGCACTGCGCACAGCACAATCATTAAAATGTCACTGAGTTTGTGGAGTTTGTTTCTGGTTTCACGGCGTGGATCGTTTAGTTCGGCAAAATACAGACGGGGATCTGGAAGCATTGGCGATTATTGGACAAAGATAAATATTTTATGTCATCGTTGTGTCAACCGGGTAGATAGCGCGATTGCCCTGCTTGCGTTCCGCCCGGACCCAGCGTCCCAGGGTACTTAATGATATGCCCAAATGATCGGCAGCCTGGTTCAGGCTGTAGCCTTTTTCAAGAACCAGCTTGGCGGCATCCTGCTTGAATTCCAGACTGTATTTGGGGCGCTTGTGTTTTGTCTCGTTTGTCTTCATGCTCACCTCTGCTGACAGTATAAATTCTGCCTTTGGAAGTGTCTGGGTTCACTAAACCATTACAATGCTCTACGGATATGCTAAAATTTCATCTGCAAATAGCGTGAGTCGGCGGCAGATGATTGCGAGCCTACGCGGATAAATTCAAGCTCATTTGCAATTAATCTGAGCCCAACCGGTTTTCATTTGCAGTTAATCTGGGCCAAAAATAGCGATAAATGCGAGCCCGACCGTTTTCAAACGCGAGCCCTTACACCTATCAATAGGGTCTTCATTCAGTGATAGTCCGTCTATCAAAACTCTAAAACGACTCTTGTGATAGGACTTTTGCGGATTCCACGTCCTCTCATACAAGCAGGGCCTATTGATATACGGACAAATTAACCAAATGAGGTTCCGTGATGAAAGTTAAAATATTCATTGTCATTTTATTTGTTTTATTGTCTGTCATCGCTTGCTCCGGCGGGCAGGAGGATGTTGATCGTATTGCACGTGTTATGCAAAAGAATCCTCCTGATGAATTTGAATCGGTAATGAATTTATTTATTGATTACGCCAGGAAAGGCGATCTTGATAAAATGATTTCTATGACAAGCGAGGTTACCATCCGGCAAGCCGGGACAGCGGAGCTGAACAGTGCCTATACTAGCGCCTATAAGTTTCTACAATCATGCATCAGTATAGATTATGGCAGCGACGTTTATTATATAGACAACCAAGCTTCTGGAACCGGGTCTGGCTGGAAGTTCGTCAAAACCTGCAACACCAGCGAAGAAAAAAAGGAAAAATTTCATATTACGCTTTTGAATGAGAATGACAGGATTGTTGTGACGTCAACCGGCCCGGAGCCTGAATAACAAGCTGACCGGGGTTCCATGAACAAACCGGCAGTTTTGAGAAGAAATAGCACAAGGAACACAATAGAGTCAGATACCGTCTTGTAAGTCAAGTCTGAGACTTGAATGATTGACATCAAACGGCTGCCCCGATTTGATTACCCCGTAAATGAGATGTGCCAGTTTGCGCATCACTGCTCCCACCACCGCCTTCGGCGCCAATCCTGTCGTACTCAGTCTATCTCCGAAAGCGCGTAGCACCGGATTGTGTCTGCGCGCCACCAGTCCAGGCATATACAGAGCGCGCCGCAAGTCTGCATGCCCGCTGCGGTGTTGTCGCTGACCGAAAACTGACCCATGTAGAGGTGGTTTGCTGATTCAAAAGTGACCCAGGTGTTCTACTTGCCCTGTCCAATTTTTGGGCAGGAGATAAAGGTGATCACTATGGAAATGATAGGCAAGATACGGCGGATGTATTTACGCGACAAAATGTCGCTGCATGCGATAGCAAAGCGCACGAGCTTATCGCGCAACACGATACGCAAATGGCTAAGGGCGGAAGAGAAAGCAGTACCGCCGAAATACCGCAGGATAAAGGCGGACTGCAAGCTCAGCGCGTTTCACCCCACACTGGAACAAGCCCTCAAAGCGGATTCCCATCGCCCCAAACAGAATCGGCGCACCGCCAAAAATCTGTTTGCACAAATCAGGACGGATGGTTACACGGGCGGTTACAGCCAGGTGACTGCGTTCATTCGCAACTGGCGTGCTGACTCAGGCAAGAAGCCCCACGCCTTTGTGCCGTTGAAATTTGAGTTTGGCGAAGCCTTCCAGTTTGACTGGAGCGAAGAAGGGTTGGTAATTGGAGGCATTTACCGGCGCATACAGGTATCGCACCTGAAGCTGTGCGCCAGTCGGGCATTCTGGCTGGTGGCGTATCCGGGCCAAGGGCACGAGATGCTGTTCGATGCCCATACGCGCTCCTTTGCGGCGCTGGGTGGCATTCCTCGCCGTGGCATTTACGACAACATGAAGACTGCCGTTGATCGCGTCAACAAAGGTAAGGGACGCGTGGTCAATGCGCGCTTTGCCGTGATGCGCGCGCACTACCTGTTCGATGCCGATTTCTGCAACGTGGCATCCGGCTGGGAGAAAGGCGTTGTCGAGAAGAACGTACAGGACAGTCGGCGGCGCATCTGGCTGGAAGCGCAGAACCAGCGGTTCGGTTCATTCGTCGAACTCAATGTGTGGCTGGGTGATCGCTGCCGGGCATTATGGGGCGAGTTGCACCATCCCGAGTACAAGGAGCTTAGCGTAGCCGACCTGCTGGAGCAGGAGCGCGCGCACATGATGCCCATGCCGGTTCAATTTGATGGGTATGTTGAAAATCCGGCTCGTGTATCGAGCACGTGCCTGATCAATGTACAGCGCAACCACTACTCCGTGCCATGCGAGCTGGCGGGAAAGATGGTCAGCGTCCGGCTCTATCCCAATCAAGTCATCGTTGTGTCGGACGACACACTTGTTGCCTGCCACGAGCGCCTGAGACAGAACGTGGACATGTTCGCTACGACTGGCAACACTACATCACGCTGATCGAACGCAAACCGGGAGCGCTGCGCAATGGCGCCCCGTTCGCAGACATGCCTGTACCACTCAGACAGCTCAGGCAGGGGCTGATGCGCGATCCGGGCGGAGATCGCTGCATGGCGCAGGTGCTGGCCGCCGTACCACGGGCGGGGCTTGAAGCCGTTATTGTTGCGGTGGAACTGGTCATCGAGTCCGGCGTGTTGAGTGTGGAACACGTCCTCAACGTACTGGGACGGCTGAATGCGCCGCCCCTTCCACCGAATGTGGAAACGAGTTTGCAGCTCAAGGATGTGCCGCTGGCCAATACCCGCCGATATGATGAGCTGAGGCATGACGCTGAAGCTCACCTCAATGCGGAGGAGATTGATCATGCGCTGTGATGTCACTGCTGAACTCAAGGATTTGCGGCTACATGGCATGGCCGGTGCATGGACAGACCTGATCGCACAAGGGTCTGCATCGACCGATTCGTCGAAATGGCTGATCGAACACCTGCTGCAAGCCGAAGCAACGGACCGGCACATGCGCTCAGTGAGAAACCAATTGAATGCGGCCAGGTTTCCGGTACATCGCGACCTGGCCAGATTCGACTTCGCCGCCTCCAAGGCTGATCGGCCGCTGGTAGAGCAATTGGCAACGCTATCATTCACCGAGACAGCGCAGAACGTGGTGCTTATCGGCGGGCCCGGGACAGGCAAGACGCATTTGGCGACCGCCATCGCGGTGTCGGGTATCACCACGCAGAGTAAGCGGGCGCGATTCCATTCGACGGTCGATCTGGTCAATGCACTCGAACGCGAGAAACAGGATGGCCGTGCCGGGCGAATCGCCGCATCGTTGATGCGCATGGATGTGCTCATACTCGACGAGCTTGGCTATCTGCCGTTCAGCCAAACGGGAGGAGCCTTGCTGTTTCACCTGCTCTCGAAACTGTATGAGCACACCAGTGTGATCATCACGACGAACCTGAGCTTCTCGGAATGGTCGGGTGTATTCGGTGATGCCAAGATGACGACGGCGTTGCTGGATCGGCTGACGCATCACTGCCACATTGTTGAAACCGGGAATGAGTCATACCGGTTTCAGCACAGCAGCATGGCCGCGAAGGCCCGCATCAAATCGAGAGAGCAAACACGAAGAGGAGGCAAAAACGCAGCAGTAGAAGAGCCGTTCTAACCAGGCACGCGCGGGGAGTTCACTACGGTCTCCAAACTTCGTGAACTTCCCGCGCATCTAAAAACTTCAAATCAACAATCTGGTAGACTTATCCACAGTTGCTGCAACACAAAACAGCAACAGGTCCTGGGTCAAAATTCAATCAGCACTCTGGGGCATTATTCAATCAGCGTTAACAGTATTCCGCAACGGGCTCTTTACGACAACATGAAGACGGTGGTGTTGGAGCGCGACGCATCGGGTGAAGGTGAGCATCGTTTCCACGCTGGATTTCTCGATTATGCGCGGCATTGCGGTTTCGTTATAAAACTGTGTCGCCCTTATCGCGCCAGGACCAAGGGTAAAGTCGAGCGTTTCAACGGCTATCTGCGCCGCTCTTTTTATGTTCCGCTGGTGGCACAGCTCAAGCAGTCCGGGCTGACGCTGGACGTGGTCACTGCCAATGCTGAAGTGCGACGCTGGCTAAAAGACGTAGCCAATGAACGCATACATGGCACCACGCAAGTGCGTCCCTCGGAGCGCCTGGGAGAGGAACGCCTGCAAGAACTGCCCGCTCCCTGGCGCGGAGATATCCGCGCGGCGCGCCCGCAATCTGAGGCGGTGGTAACGGCGGCAGATCGTCCGGTCGTTGTTATCGAACGGATGGCGCAGGAAACGCCATTACAACACCCGCTCGCGGTCTATGACGGGCTTCTGGAGGCTATCCAGAGTGAAAGGGAGGTGGCGGCATGAACCTGCAACACGAAAGAATACAAACCCTGTGTGAATCGCTGAATCTGCCGTTCATAGCGCAGGGTTACCCGGCTGCCGCTCAGCAGGCCGCGCAACAGGAAAGCGCATATAGCGACTTTCTGGAAGACATGCTCAAAATGGAAGCAGCGGGGCGAACGGTAAGAAAACAGAGTCTATTTACACGCCTTGCCGGTTTCCCGGCGATCAAAACTCTGGAGGCGTTCGACTATGCCTTTGCCCCCGGAGTCAAACGCAGCCAGATTGACGAACTGGCAGGGCTGGGTTTTGTCGAGCGTAACGAGAATGTCGTGCTTATCGGCCCGTCCGGTGTCGGTAAAACCCATTTGGCGATTGCCTTGGGATACAAAGCGGCGCAGGCTGGCATTAAGACCCGCTTTACCACGGCAGCCGATTTATTGCTGACGCTGGTGGCTGCGCATACCCAGAATCAGTTGAAGGCCGTCATACATCGGGCGATCAACGCTTACCGCCTGTTGATTATTGACGAAATCGGCTACCTGCCGATGAATCGGGAACAGGCCAACCTGTTCTTTCAGGTCATCGCGGCGCGCTATGAAAAAAGCAGCCTGATTGTAACCAGCAACTTGCCGTTCGGACAGTGGGACGCGACCTTTGCTCAGGACGCAACGCTGACTGCCGCTCTGCTGGATCGCTTGCTTCATCACGCCCATATCGTGCCGATTGCCGGCGACAGTTACCGGTTAAAACATCAACGGGCAGCCGGTATGGTCAAGGCTAAAGGTGAGCCGACAACGATAGTGCCAGCGCGATAATGAATTAGGGGAGGTGTATCAGATTTAAATCGGCATTTCTTCAAAAACTGTATCAATTTTAAATCGGCATTGACATAGCGAACATGCCCACGTTCTGTCAGGCGCTCGTGGCAGGCAACAAGTGTGTCGTCCGACACAACGATGACTTGATTGGGATAGAGAGCCGGACACTGACCATCTTGCCCGCCAGCTCGCACGGCACGGAGTAGTGGTTGCGCTGCACATTGATCAGGCAGGTGCTCGATACGCGAGCCGGATTTTCAACATACCCATCAAATTGAACCGGCATAGGCATCATCTGAACGCGTTCCTGATCCAGCAGGTCGGCTACGCTGAGTTCCTTGTACTCGGGATGGCGCAACTCGCCCCATAATGCCCGGCAGCGCTCGCCCAGCCACACATTGAGTTCGGCGAATGAACCGAACTGCAGGTTCTGCGCTTCCAGCCAGATGCGTCGCCTGCTGTCCTGTACGTTCTTCTCAACTACGCCTTTCTCCCAACCCGAGGCCACGTTGCAGAAGTCGGCATCGAACAGGTAGTGCGCGCACATCACGGCAAAGCGCGCATTGACCACGCGCGCCTTACCTTTGTTGACGCGATCAACGGCAGTCTTCATGTTGTCGTAAATGCCTCGGCGGGGAATGCCACCCAGCGCCGCAAAGGAGCGCGTATGGGCATCGAACAGCATTTCGTGCCCTTGGCTCGGATAGGCCACCAGCCAGAAGGCCCGGCTGGCGCACAGCTTCAGGTGCGATACCTGTATGCGCCGGTAAATGCCGCCAATCACCAAGTCTTCCTCGCTCCAGTCAAACTGGAAGGCTTCGCCTAACTCGAACTTCAGCGGCACAAAGGCATGGGGCTTCTTGCCTGCGTCAGCACGCCAGTTGCGAATGAACGCAGTCACCTGGCTGTAGCCGCCCTCGTAGCCAGCCGTCTTGATTTGCGCAAACAAATCCTTGCCCGTGCGCCGATTGTGTTTGGGGCGATGGGAATCCGACTTGAGGGCTTGTTCCAGTATGGCGTGAAACGAACTGAGCTTGCAGTCCGCCTTTATCCTGCGGTATTTCGGCGGCACTGCCTTCTCTTCCGCTCTGAGCCATTTACGGATCGTGTTGCGCGATAAACTCGTGCGTCTAGCGATCTCGTGTAGCGATATCTTGTCGCGTAAATACATCCGTCGAATCTTGCCTATCATTTCCATAGTGATCACCTTATATCTCCTGCCCAAAAATTGGACAGGCCAAGTAGAACACCTGGGTCACTTTTGAATCAGCAAACCACCTCTAACTGGGTCAGTTTTCGGTCAGCGACAACAGATGGCATCGTGCGTCCAAAAGCGATGACTGGAAATATGCGCGGATAACCTAATACCGCCAGCCGCCCCACCCGAGACCGCCCGGCATTCCGTAGTTTCCGCCGCCCATGCCGTTAATGCCATACCCTTGCATGCGATCGCCATATAAATCATAGTTATACATGCCGTTGCCATATGAGCCGCCACCTATACCGTTACCGTACATGCCGCCAGTCATTCCCATGCCTCCACCATACATGGCGCTGTAGTAGGGGTTGCCGTACCCGGCGTATCCAGCATTAGTATCGACGTCGTTCTGCCCGATACCGGCGCACCCATGAAAAAAGAACGTAAACCCGAAGGCGATGGCGCAAATAATTTTATTCATGTCCCAATGCCTGCTGAGTTTGATCTTGATAAACGGTTAAGCAAGACCCGATCTGTGGATCAATCCCGGAAATTGTCGAACTGCAAAGGCTGTTCCAATCCGGCGCTACGCAAAAAGGCAATACATTCCTGTAAGTCGTCGCGTTTTTTGCCGGTAACGCGTACCTTGTCTCCTTGAATCGCAGCCTGCACTTTCATTTTACTGTCCTTGATCAGCTTGACGATCTTCTTCGCCAATGTGCTGTCGATACCTTGCAGCAGAGTAACGTTCTGCTTGACCTGGCGGCCGACATTTTGCGGAGGATCGGTTTTAAGGCTGCCTATATCGACGCCGCGTTTGGCGAACTTGGCGTATAAAATTTCACGCATTTGCTGAAGCTGAAAGTCGGATTGTGCAGCCAGCGAAAGATCGGAGCCGTTAAGCGTGAATTGGGCGTTGGATCCCTTGAAGTCGAAACGCGTGTCGACTTCGCGCGTGGCCTGATCCACGGCATTGCCGACTTCGTGCAGGTCGACTTCCGAAACTATATCAAAACTGGGCATGGGCGGATTAAGGATTAAATTTTACGGGATTCGCAAATCATTTCGTAGGCCTTACGGATTTGCTGGGTTTTTTCATTGGCCAGCCGCACCATTTCCGCAGGCAAGCCGTTGGCGACCAGTTTGTCGGGATGATGCTGGCTCAGCAGTTTGCGGTAGGCGCGCTTCACTTCCTCGTTGCCGGCGGAAGACTTAAGGCCGAGCGCCGCATAAGCGTCCGCCAGACTGGGAGCCGCCCGGTAGGGTGATGTGTTTCTCTCGCCTTGATTAGTATGCTGACCGCCCCAGCCAAAGGCAACCTTAAGCTGGGCTTCCAGGGCTGCGCGCAGGAGATGGTACTCGAAGCGCGAAAACTTGAGCTGATCGCAAATTTGCAGCAGCAGCTGTTCCTGTCTTGGTCTTAACGCGCCGTCGGCCAGGGCTGCTTCCAGCTGTATCTCGAGAAAAACACGTTTCAGTCCGTAGCGCTTGTGACATACCTGGCCGCATTTTTCCAGCGCGGACTCCCAGGCAAAGTCGGCGTGTTTTCCTTCTTCGAACAGGCGAACGGCGTGTTTACGCATGTCGCCTGTGAGTTCCATGCGTAACATGATGCGTTTCGCAGCCGCAATTTCAGCTTCGGATACGCGACCGTCGGCTTTGGCGATATGCCCCATGATCTGAAACGTCGCGGCAAAGAACTCCCACTGTACCTCGTGTACCTCGGCACGATTCATGCGCCGGTCGGGGCTGCGTCCGGTGGAGCGGTCATATTGGTGACCCATGGCCGTTCCGAAAACCGCACCTACCGGCCCGCCCAGCAAAAAGCCGAACGCTCCCCCCAGCATTTTTCCCAACCAGCTCATGATGATGAAAATTCCAGACTTGTATGATTCTTTGCCGGCAAGAGCGGTATTTTCATTTTATCCATTTCTTTACAGGTTTTAAGTCCGCGTCCTGCGCGGAGTTTAGTCACGCCCAAAACGTCCTGTCAATGCGCCGTCACTGCGCGTTAACTCGATTTTCCTCTTCTTTTCCAATGCCAGCTCGTGTAAATAGTTTTGAATTCCCATGTCGAAACGGCGTGTGGTTTCAGCAAAGTTAAGTCCGACTATCAAACCTTGAGCTCTGCCATCGGAACTTACCTCGGTCAAACGGCAGATCCTTGCAGAGAATACATCTTTGGCAGAAAAAGGGTCATCATCGTCAGAAAAAGGGTCTGCGGCTGCGGAAGGACGGGAAAACCGGCATTTACGGAGAATCTGGCCGATCTCAACTTCTTCTTTGACAAGCTTGTCCCTATCCATAAAAGAAAAACCGGTTTGCGATATATTCAAGACCGGAAATCTTTGCATGCTCGAGTCGGACAACTGCACGATGCAAATCAACGGCCTTGCAAAAGGAATCGGTGCGCGGTAGCTGTTGCGCTGTTGTTTCCAGTACAACGAGTCAGGAATAGGAATTGCGAAAACCGCGCTGCCGTTGAGCGTCGCAGCACTCAAGCTTTGAGCTTTAAAGCGCACGGCGATCCCATCCAGCGTGGTGGTAAAAAGAAGCTCGTCGCTGGCTTGCAGTGCTTCATTAAGCGCTTCATTCTTGCTTATATCTATGGCGAAAAGGTTTTTAGCCGTCAAAACAGTAACTATCGTGGTCATGAAACCCATGTTCGGACTATGGGTAGGCGCAACATTGATCAAAACCGATGTCTGAGCCATCTGCTGCAGTCTTTCTATAATATACGACTTTCGCGTTATGGTATAAGACGCTGTATCGGTTTGAGTGTCTGTTGGGGCCATAGAGAGTCCTGTCCGGTAACCTTATCAGTAAAAAACTGTCCATTTATGTGTTGAACGGAATATTTTTACAAAACCTAAAACTCAACGGCCACAAAAACCAGGTAAATGCCGCCTGGTACATCTGTTCAATTTTCCTGTATCTTATAGGAAAACTCAAATCCTTATGCAGCCTGTCAACGCTAAGACGGGATGAGCGTTTTTTTCGAAAATGCTGCGGATATCCCAAAAGCCGGGGGGCGGTTTGAGTTGCGCCCCGCCGCGGTCATTAAGAAGGGTATCATCCTTTCAACCGCAAAACCGAAGATAGGGTTGTGTCGTGCGTATTAACCGTTTTGATTGGCATTGAGGAGGCCGTACCCTTGTGCCGACGGCACCGGAAATCTGCTTGCAAGCGCTTTTCGTGCTATCTTCTTCTTTTCTGAGTCAGCTCCTGCAACAGCTTTTTGATATCGTTTTCCAGTGCGGAAGACATTTTTTCAAAGCGCAACCCCAGCTTAAAGCTGCGGAGCTTGCCGTTGCGGCCTACTTCCTCGGTACGGCACAGCTTGGCGACAAAAGGTTCCTTGGACACCAGGGGTTTGGAAAATTGACATCCCTGGAAAACATGGCCGACTTGAACCGCGCTCATTACGAGCTGGTTTTCATCCAGCAGCGCAAAACCGGTCTGCGATATATCCAATACCGGAAACTTGTCCAGGTTCAAGCCGGGCAACAACATGGTGCAGGTTATGGGCTTCACAAGCGGAATAGGCATGCGATATGAGCGGCGACGCTCGCGCCAATAAAGTGATGTTGGAATCGGAGCGGCGAAAACAGGGTGGCCGGCGAGCGTTGCGGGAGTCACGCTCGAGGTATTGAAGCGCACCGCCACTCCGTTCACGGTAGCGCTGAATTGAAGCTGGCCCCCGGTTTTTATCGCTTCATTCAGCGCGGCATCGGCGCTGACATCAATGGCGAAAAGATTTTTGTCGGGCAAAATCTTGGTGATTATGGTGGTGATAACGCAGTTATCGGCGGCGGAAACGGGTTTTACATTGAGAAAAACCGACTGCGTTTGCATCAGCGCGAGCCTTTCGACTATATTTTCCTTGCGCGTTATAGTAAATGCTGCAGAGTCAGCATCCTGTGTAATGTTGTCTGTCATAGCGTGTGCCCTGTCCGGCATGTTTTTTAGTAAAGTGGCTCATACAATGGTTTGAGCGTTTCGCATAAAGTTAAAGCCCAAGTCTCCGATATAACCGGCCATCAGTTAATTATTAATAATGAAATCAACACCGATCCAGGGTAGGCTCGAATGTAAGCGTATTCCGTATCGTGCCGTAGCGTACGGTGTGCCGTTGCGATCTTTATTACTTCCGGAATGTTCGCCCTGACAATCCCATGTCCCGCGCCATCAGGTTTTGTCTCTTTTTAATTTGCGCCAGCTCATGCAGCAGATTTTGTATGCCCTTTTCGAAGGCCGGAGTCATTTTTGTAAAACGGAACCCCAGCTTGAAGCTGCGGAATACCCCGTTGCTGCCCACCACTTCGCTACGGCACAATTCGGCCGTAAACGGATCCTTGAGGGAGGCAGGCCAGGAAAATTGACATCCCTGTAAAACCTGGCCGATGTCGAGCAGGTTTGAGGCGGCGCGCTGATTCTCGTTCAAAAGCGAAAAACCGGTCTGTGAAATATCCAGCACTGGAAACTTGTGAGATTTCGAATCAGTCAGCGGTACAGTGCAGGTAATCGGCGTAGCAAGAGGAATGGCCAGACGGTAGGAGCGCCGCCGCTGCCGCCAGTATAGCGATTTGGGTATGGTTACCGCGAAAACAAGGTTGCCGCCGAGCGATGCGGGAGTCAATCCGGGAGCTTTGAAACGAGCCGGCACTCCTTCCACTGTGGCTGTAAAAACGAGTTCGCCGACGTTTTTTAAACTTTTGTTCAATTCTTCGTTGGCGCTGACTTCTATGGCGAAAAGATTTTTGTCGGGTAATACCTTGGTGATGGTGGTCATGAAGCCGCTTGTGGCTGCGCGGGTGGGCTTTACGTTGATCAGAACCGCCAGACGCGCCATCTGCATAAGTCTTTCGACAATATGTGTCCTGCGAGTTATCGTATATGACGCATGATCATCCGGAGTATCATTGTCTGCCATTGAATATATGGATCCTGCCCTGTCAGTGTAAAGTGAGTGGGTTCGTACTCACTTTGCAAGAAACTTAAACGATCTTATTAGTATAACTATCCGACGGACGGGCCGCCGGTTGAATGCAGTTTCGCCAGCTTTGCCCGTAGCGTAGTAATCACATCACATATCGGCGCTGCTGCCAAGCTACTGAATAGTTAATTTATTTTAAAACTTTTATGGTACAGAGTTTTATAGGGAAATTCAAATCGGGCTTGTAGGGAGATTCTAAATTTTCCGATCCTCGGTTGCCGCATTCACCGGGGGCTCCGCAGTGGTTTTTACTGGTTCTTTTGACGCAAGCTTGAAAAGAGTAACTACCGGATCAAACGGCCATGATGGATCGAAAGAAAAAACGTCATTCCGGCATGGGTTGCCGGACTTTGCGTTTGGAAAGATTAAGGACGTACGAAGTGCGGTGAGCAGACCAGGCTTCGGGGGTAAGTTCAGCGTAACGCCCGAGAATAAAATCCGGAGCAGGTTATGGGCGTATGATGCCAACTCTTTGATTAATAGCTTAGGTTATGTCAACAGGGCTCAGGCCATACCCTGCTAGCGCACACAGCATGGAAGGGGCAGGGTACGATGTTTCATTGAAACCGAAATGCACTATTGATTCTGATTTCCCTGATTTGCGGGACTGTCCTTAATTTGGTTGCGGCAACAGCACTCGAACCGTTGCAGGCATACCCAGGCGTAAATCATCGCTTTCGTCCGTAACGAACACCCTGACTTCATACGCCAGACTGGGGCGCAACTCTTCGGTTTGAACCGACTTGGGAGTAAATTCGGCTACCGGCGATATGAAACCTATCCAGCCGTGATAGCTCCGGTCCGGAAAACTGTCCACCGACACCTGGGCCTGCGCGCCGGGATGCAGGTGTCCCAAATCGGCTTCGCCGACATAAGCGCGCACCCATTTGGGATCGATCAGCGCCAGAGAGAAAACGGGCCGTACAGGTGAAGCCATTTCCCCCGGCTCCAGCAAGCGCGAACGCACTACGGCGTTGGAAGGAGCCAGTAACTCCGCATCCTTGAGCTGTTGACGCAGGTAGGCCAGTTGCGCCTCGTATGAATGCCATTGCGCCTCCGCCTGAGCGATGTCTTCCTTGCGCGGGCCGATAACCGCCAGATCCAGCGCTTTTTTATTTTGCATGAAACGGGCATCGGCGCTGCTTAAAGTATAACGGCTGCTGTCCAGGTCCTGTTGGCTGACAGCCTTGCCCGACGATTCGCCAGACAATAAACGGAGCCGTTCGTACTGCGCCCGCGCGTAATCGGCATCGGCGCGCGCGGCATCGGTATTGGCGCGCGCCTGCGCGATCTCTTCCGGCCGGCTGCCGTTGTGCATGCGCTCGACCACATGCTTTTGCGCCTCGGTCTGCGCTTCGACTTCGGCTACACGCGGAATCAGCCGCGAGGTATCCAGACGCGCCAGCACCTGGCCTTTCCGTATCCGGTCGCCTTCCAGCGCCAGCACTTCGCTGATGCGTTCGCTGTTGTTGAACACCAGCGAAACCTGACGCAGATCTATGTTGCCGTAAAGCAATAAACCCCGATCATCATGAGCCCGGTTGGACCATTGCCACGTCAGAAACGAGCCGCCTATTGCGGCGACACAGAGCAATAAAATCCACTTTTTTTTGAACACTGCGTTGAGCGGCATGTTTTTTACCTTTAGTTCAGTGGTTTTTATTTCTTTAGCTCACGTAATCCCGCCAGAGAAAATTCGGTAATCAGCCGTGCCGTGCGGTCAATTTCGGCCTGATCGGCAATGACCCCAGGACACACACGATCGATCAATGAGCGCGAATGACGATAAACCAGACATTGCCCCACGATGCTAAAGCTTATTCTGTGTCTGTCCATTTCCGCTATCGCTGTTCCCAGCACTGCGTCGATTATGTCATGTATCAATGCGCAACGTGGTTTCATACTGGTTTCCAAAACCTGATCCAGCGCCTTGGTCGGATCGGCGATCTCACGCGTAAACAGTTTGTAATGATGGCCGAGATAGGTATCGTCCAGCAGGCGTTTCAAAAAATTTTGAACGAAATAGAACAACCGCTCTTCTGCCGGCAAACATATGTCGCGCGCCATATCGTCAGGATAGCGCTCGCTCGCTTGCCTGCAGGAAAATTCCAGCACCTCAACGTAAAGGGCTTCCTTGCTGCGGAAATAGTAGTTTACCGAAGCGGCATTAACATCCGCCTTCGCGCATATCTCCCGCACAGTCGCCTCGCGGAATCCTTTTTCGGCAAAAATCTCCAGGGCCGACGACAGCAGGCGTTCGCGCGTCTGATCGTGTACCGCTTGTTCTTGCAAATTACCCTCCAAAAATTAAATGAATATTTCGAGCAACTGTATCAAACGCTTGTTTGATTTGTAAACCGCTGTGCATTATTATTAGTCATATCGACCAAAACGACTAACACTATGCGAGATATCCCTTATACATTGAAGCTGTGCGCCAGCGTGGTGCTGGTATTTCTGCTATCGGCATGCAGCCGCGGTACCGGCAATGCAAACACCGCAGCGCCGTCAATGCCGCCCTCTCCCGTCAAAACCGCACTGCCGGTCGTACGCACCCTGGTCGACTGGGACGAGTACAGCGGCAGGCTGGAATCGGTAGGCAGCGTTGAAATCCGCGCGCGCGTCAACGGCTATCTGGAAAAGGTCTGCTTCAAGGCGGGCGACAAGGTGCGCAAGGGCGATTTGCTGTTTGTGATCGATCAACGTCCATACCGGATCGAATTTCAGCATGCGCAGGCCGAAGTGGAGCGTACCCGCGCAAGACTGGATCTGGCGCAGAACGATTACGAACGCGCGGAGCGTTTGTTTCGCGCCAAAGCCATTTCCGCCGAAGAACAGGATGCGCGCAGCAAGGGCTTGCGCGAAGCCACCGCCACCATGAATTCCGCAGTGGCGACCATGGAAGCGGCGCGTCTGAATCTGACCTTCACCGAAGTGCGGGCGCCGATCTCCGGCCGCATCGGCCGCGAACTGATCACTACCGGCAACCTGGTTAACGGCAATGGCGGCGGCGCTTCGCTGCTGGCGGAGATCGTATCCATCGATCCGATATATCTTTATATCGATGCGGATGAACTTTCCATTCTCAAATACCGCAGGCTGACACGCGAAGGCAAGCGCGTCAACGATCGCGACACGGAGCTGCCGGCGGAAATGCAATTGATGAACGAAGCGGATTTTCCGCATCAAGGCGTGATCGATTACGTCGATCCGCGCATGAACGCCGATACCGGAACGCTGCGCATCCGCGCGGTATTTTCCAACGGCGACGACCAGCTATCTCCGGGATTTTTTGCGCGTCTACGCATACCCGGCAGCGAGCCGCACGATGCGATTCTGATACCGGACCGGGCGCTTGGAACCGATCAGGGCCAGAAATTTATCTGGGTGGTTGCTGCTGACAACACTGTCGAGTACCGCAAGGTGAAAACTGGGGCGCTGTCGCAGGGTCTACGCGTGATCAGCGAAGGCCTGGCTCCGCAGGAGCGCGTGGTAATAGAGGGCGTTCAACGCCTGAAGTCCGGTGCCAAAGTACAACCGGAGGCGCAATGACCCGTTTTACCCATTTTTTCATAGACCGTCCCATATTCGCTGCAGTCCTGTCCATCGTTATTACGCTGATAGGCGCTTTGGCGCTTGCGCGCCTGCCGATTGCGCAATATCCGGAAATCGCGCCGCCCAGCGTGGTGGTCGTCGCCAGCTATCCCGGCGCCAGCGCCGCGGTATTGGGCGAAACGGTGGCGACGCCGATAGAACAGGAAGTCAACGGCGTCGAAGATATGCTGTACATGTCTTCGCAGTCCACCAACGACGGCACCATGCAATTGTCGATTACCTTCCGCCCCGGAACCAATCTCGACAAGGCGCAATTGCTGGTGCAGAACCGCGTCGCGCTGGCGGAACCGCGCCTGCCGGAAGAAGTCCGCCGTCTGGGTATCAGCATCCGCAAACGCAGCCCGGATCTCAGTCTGGTGGTCAATCTGGTGTCGCCGGACGGTCGTTACGACAGTACCTACATGAGCAACTATGCGTTGTTGCAAATCAAGGATGCGCTGGCGCGTCTGCCGGGCGTCGGCGATATCACGCTGTTCGGCGCGCGCGAATACAGCATGCGCGTCTGGCTCGATCCCGATAAAATCGCAACGCGCGGGTTGACGGCGGGCGAGGTGGTGCGCGCGATACGCGAGCAAAACGTGCAGGTAGCCGCCGGCAGCGTAGGCCAGCCGCCGGTGCCGGCCGGAACCGACTTTCAATACACCGTCACTACTTCGGGGCGTTTGATCGACGAAGCGGAATTCGGCGCCATCATTATCAAAACCGGGCGTTCCGGCGAAATCACGCGTCTGCGCGATGTCGCCCGTATCGAACTGGGCTCCAAGGACTACACGTCGGCGCTCTATCTGGACGGGAAGCCTACGGTCGGACTGGTGATTTTCCAATTGCCGGGTTCGAACGCGCTCGATACCAAGGACGCCGTCGTTAATACCATGTCGACGCTGAAAGAACGTTTCCCGGAAGGACTCGATTACCGGATCGTTTACGACACCACCGTGTTTATCCGCGAATCGATACATGCCGTGGTCAAAACCCTGTTCGAAGCGCTGGTGCTGGTGGTTCTGGTGGTGCTGATTTTCCTGCAAAACTGGCGCGCCACGCTGATTCCGACGCTGGCGGTGCCGGTTTCGCTGATCGGCACTTTTGCAGTGATGTTGTCTTTGGGACTGTCGTTGAACACGCTGTCGCTGTTCGGGCTGGTGCTGGCGATCGGCATCGTCGTCGATGACGCCATCGTCGTGGTCGAAAACGTCGAGCGTAATATTGCGTTGGGACTGGATGCGCGCGAAGCTACGCGTAAAGCCATGGATGAAGTGGTCAGCCCTGTGGTGGCTACTGCAGTGGTTTTGGTTGCGGTATTCATGCCTACCCTGTTCATCAGCGGCCTATCCGGCGCATTCTATAAACAATTCGCGTTGACGATATCGGTTTCCACCGTGATATCGGCGTTCAATTCGCTGACCCTGAGCCCCGCTCTGTGCGCGCTGCTGTTGCAGCGGCACGAAAACAAGGACGGCGTGACGCGTTTGCTGGACAAATTCCTGGGCTGGTTTTTCAGCGGCTTCAATCGCATGTTTGCTTATCTCGATGCCCGCTATCATGCCGCCGTCCAGCGCCTGATCCGTTTCTCCGCCGTGGTCCTGGCAGGCTATGTCGCGCTGAACGGGTTGAACTTCGCACTGTTTACCCATGTGCCGACCGGGTTCATACCGCAGCAGGATCAGGGCTATTTCATCGTGTACGCGCAGCTGCCGGATGCGGCTTCGCTGGAACGCACCAATGCTACGGTGTTGCGTGCAACAAAGATGATAATGGAAACCGAGGGCGTTACGCATATCAACAGCTATGCCGGTTTCTCCATCGTATCCGGCACCACGCAGTCCAACGCGGGTACGCTGTTCGCCAGGCTCGCCCCGTTCGAAGAGCGCAAAGGGCATCCGGAACTCAGTGCGGACGAGGTTATTACAAAACTGCGCGCCAAGCTGTCGCAAATCGAAGACGGTTATATTGCCGTGTTTGCGCCGCCGCCGTTGCGCGGTCTGAGCGCGCTCGGCGGGTTCAAGGTGCAGATACAGGATCGATCCGGGGCCGGTTTCGACGAACTGGCATCCGGTGTGCAACAAGCTATCGGTCAGGCAACGGCCGGCTCGCAGTTCGTCGGGCTGCTCAGCAGTTTCAGAGCCAATGTTCCGCAGGTGTTTCTGAACCTGGATAGAACCAAGGTTAAATCGCACGATATCTCGATAGGCGATGTATTCGATACCCTGCAAATCTACATGGGCTCGCTCTATGTCAACGACTTCAACCGCTTTGGAAGAACCTTCCATGTCGTCGCCCAGGCCGATAGCGAATTTCGCGCGCTGCCCGAAGATATCGCACAGCTGGCTACGCGCAATCGCAAGGGCGAAAGGGTGCCGCTGGGATCATTGATGGATATACGCGAAATCACCGCGCCGGACCGCGTGATGCATTACAACCTGTACCCGAGCGCAGAAATCAGTGGTAACCAGAAACCGGGCATCAGTTCCGGACAGGCAATCAAAATGATGGAAGATGTGCTGAAACAGACCCTGCCGCGTACGCTGGGCTTCGAGTGGACCGAACTCAGCCTGCAGGAAGTGCTGGCCGGCAACACCACCGCTTTCGTGTTTCCGCTCAGCGTCGTTTTCGTATTCCTTGCGCTGGCCGCGCAATACGAAAGCTGGGCGCTGCCATTGGCGATCATCCTTATCGTGCCGATGTGTTTGATGTCGTCGATGACCGGCATCTGGCTGCGCGGCATGGACAACAATATTTTCACCCAGATCGGGTTTATCGTGCTGGTCGGTCTGGCCTGCAAAAACGCGATTCTGATCGTCGAATTCGCGCGCCGTCTGGAACGGGAGCAGGGCTACAGCCGTTTTGCCGCGGCGGCGGAGGCGGCGCGTTTGCGTTTGCGTCCGATACTGATGACCTCGCTGGCCTTCGTGATGGGGGTGTTCCCGCTGATGGTTTCGACCGGAGCCGGGGCCGAATCGCGGCGCTTTCTCGGCACTGCGATGTTCAGCGGTATGCTCGGCGTGACCGTATTCGGGCTATTGCTGACACCGGTGTTCTATGTCGTCGTACAGGGCTGGGTCGCGCGGATGAAGCGAAAGCAATAGTACGCGTTACCGTCATTCCGGCAGGGAACGCCGGAATCCATGTCGTGGATGGAGAGCGTAATCCAAAATGTTCTGTAAGGAATTGAAAGAGACCCGAGCCGTGCCATATAAGTTACTCTCCTATTTTCTATCTCTGCTTATCAGCCTGCTGCTGAGCGGATGCCCCGCCGTCGGCCCTGACTATGCGCGCCCGGAAACGCCGGTCGGAGACGAATTCGCCAACAAATCCGCTCCATTTTCGGCCTTGAGCCAGACCGACATAGCCTGGTGGAAGCAGTTCGACGACGATAAGCTCAATCGGATTATCACGCTGACGCTGGCGCATAACTACGATCTGAAAGCCGCTCTCGCCAATATCCGCGAAGCGCGTGCGCAGTACGTCGAGGCGGCGCTGGATTTTCTACCGACCGTCACTTCGCACGCCAATTACACCATGCAGCAACGCAGCTACAGCTCGCTCGGATCGAGTAAGGGCATTGCGCCGACCAATCTGAACCTTTACAACACCGGTTTCGACATGGCCTGGGAGCTGGACATATTCGGGCGTATCCGCCGCAACGTGGAAAGCCGGGATGCCGATATCGAGGTGGTTGAAGCGCAGGCGCGCGATGTCATGGTCAGCGTGATCGGAGAAGCGGCGCGCAATTATTTCGAGCTGCGCGGTTATCAGAACCAGCTGGCGGTTGCGCAGAAGAACGCCGAAAATCAGGCCAAGACCTTCGAAATAACCCAGCTGATGCTCGAAGGCGGGCGCGGCACCGAGCTGGACACCTCCAGGGCGGAAGCGCAGATGAAAACCACGCAGGCGATAGTCCCGCCGCTGGATACCGCGATACGCAAGGCGATACACCGCCTGAGCATACTGACCGGGCAATTGCCCGATGCGCTGACCGAGCAATTGGCTGTCCCGCAAGCCATCCCGCGTCATCCCGATGTTCTGAATATCGGCAACCCCACCGAGTTGCTGCGGCGGCGGCCTGATATACAGGCGGCGGAGCGCACCCTGGCCTCATCCACCGCCCGCGTCGGCGTTGCGGTTGCCGACCTGTTTCCGCGCCTGTTTTTTAATGGCGTGATGTCGCTGGAAGCCGGCGCGTTGATGGGGCTGGGATCGGCAGGCTCTACCGCCTATTCGCTCGGCCCCAGTCTGCGCTGGGAATTTCTGAACATCGGTCGCGTGCATGCGCGTATCGTCGGCGCCGAAGCGCACGCGGAAGCCAATCTGGCCCGCTATCAGCAGGTGGTATTAAACGCGCTGGAAGAAACCGAAAATGCGCTGGTCAACTACCGCAATCTACGCATTCGCATGGAGCAGCTCAAGCTGGCGGCGAGCGACAGCCTGGAAGCCACCGAACTGGCGCGGCTGCGTTATCGCGAAGGCGTATCCGACTTTCTGAATCTGCTTGATGCCGAAAGACGCCTGCTGGAAGATCAGGATCGCCTGGCCAACAGCCAAACCTCGGCGGCGGCGGCCCTGGCTACGCTGTACAAGGCATTGGGCGGCGGCTGGGAGGTGGATGAAAAAGCGATTAAAGAATACGATCATCTTTAAAAACGCGTAATTCGCGAAACATTATCTTCGTAGGAGCGGGCTTTAGCCCGTAAAAGAAGCCGCTCGCGGGCTAAAGCCCGCTCCTACGAAGTTTCCTCCGAATGATCATGTTGCAATTTCTTTCAAGCGCGAAGAGTGTCCTGCTTAAAACATCTCCACATCAATCTCCGCATCCATAAACGTCACTGCATGTCCAGACAGAATAACGCGATCGCCGTTCATTTCGCATAAAACCTCGCCGCCGCGTTTGGATGCCTGCCATGCGGCCAGCGTCGTTTTGCCAAGCCGGGACGACCAATAAGGCGCAAGTTCGCAGTGCGCCGAGCATGTAACGGGATCTTCGGAAATGCCGAATTTAGGCGCGAAGAAACGGCTTACAAAATCGTTGTCCGAGCCCTGTGCGGTTATGCATACCCCGCGCAAACATCAGAAGGGCGCTCCTCCCGTGCCGCGCATCTTGCTATGGAAAGGTTTTTCATCGCTCTGTTAATGAGTTACATCAGACTGTAATCTTATTAACGTACAGTGAATGTCCAAGTATGAATGCAGACGTAACCTTCTGCATTCATACTTTTCGCTTAATATTCTCATAATGATAAAACAGCGTTTCATCGTTTAAAAACCCATTTATTCAAAGTCTTACCATGATAACTACTGCCCAAATATCAGGAACGGAGCGTTACTTCGGCTTTGAAGCCGCCAACTTTCCGCCCGATACTTTTCAGGTGGTGCGCTTTGAAGGTGAAGAATCCATCTCTGAACTATACCGTTTCGAGCTGCTGTTGGCCTCCCGCGATGCGGATATTAATGAAACCACGATTGTGGGCATAGCGGCAAAATTCAGTTTGGATGACGGCTATGATGATAAAAAGCCGACGGTTTACTACGGACTGATTCAACAATTTACCCTATTGTATAAAATTGATGGCTGGGTTTTACATAAAGTGGTACTGATGCCTAAACTATGGAAGTTGGATATGTACCATTTATCCGAAGTCTACCTTGATAAAACCCGCCAGGAGATTTTTATCTCCGTGCTATTGAACGGCGGATTGAAGCTTGACGATATTGAAGTTCGGATACCTCAGCCGCCGGAACCATTAAAATTGGCTTACACCTGCCAGTATCAGGAAAGTTATCTGACTTTCATTGCGCGCTGGTTCGAACGTCTAGGAATCTATTGGTGGTATGAAGAAATTAACGGACAAGAAAAAATAATATTTGCCAACAACAAGCTGGCGCATACCGACCGGGCCATGCGGTTGCATTATCTACCGCCAGGAGAACTTGATGACGCGCCTATCTTATCGCGCAGGATTCAAAGCCTGATATTCGATACCCAATGCCTGCCGCGCAAGGTTTTACTGATGGGATACAATCAGAAACGCGCGAGCCAGGAAGTTCGCGGATCGGCGGAGGTGGATGAGAAGGGTATCGGGGAAGTTTATTTGTACGGGGAATTACTTAGGAGCGATGACGATGCCGAAAAAGTAGCGCGTTTGCGCGCCGAGGGCATCCGCTGCCGTGGAAAACAATATCACGGCAGCAGCAACGCGACCGGTCTGCGTTGCGGTCACTTCATGGAAGTAAGCGGTCACTTCCGGGCCGGCTGCAATCGCCGCTTCCTGGTGACTCGTGTACGCCATCAGGGTTCTCAGGCGCTCAGCCTGTTTGAAAAACTTAGAATCAGAACGCCGGAGCCGGCGGAGCAGAATTTCACCGATGACTTCTATGTCGCCGACTTTACCGCGATTCCATCGGATGTACAGTTTCGTCCGGAGTTGCGTCATCCCATTCCACGTATCGAAGGTACGCTGAATGCATTTATCGACGCGGAAGGCAGCGGGAAATATGCCGAGTTAAACGAGCGTGGCGAATATAAAGTGCAACTGCCGTATGATATTACAGATAAAATTACCAACAAGGGCTCGGCATGGATACGCATGGCCTCGCCTTATGCCGGTTCCGACCACGGTATGCATTTCCCGTTGCACAAGGGCACGGAAGTGCTACTGTCTTTCGAAAACGGCAACCCGGATAAACCGGTTATTCTCGGCGCTGTATGCAATTCTCTTTATAAGAATGTCGTTATAGATGAAAATCAAAAACATTCCGTGATTCAAACCGGAGGCGGTAACAGCCTTGAATTTCATGATAACGAGGGCGCGCAGGGAATTCATCTGTTCTCACCGGTAAGCAACACAAAAATCAGCATAGGCGCGCCGTTACCCGAAGCGAAAGGGGGCGGTGCGGATGCTACTGTTTATGGAAACAGTAATCCCGGTGCAGGTTATAATTGCGGTGGAGCTTATTTTTCTACCAGCGGCGATATGAACTTTACATGTGAAAATTCGTTTTCTAATATTTTAGGAACAAAAACCTCAAATGTCTTAGGCGTTAGCACTTCAATGTATGAGGGGCTTTCTACTTCTACTTATTTGCTTGGAGCATTTTCTACTTATATTGGATTTTATAAACCTACTGTTTTAGGTTACAAATACGACAACATATTCGGAGTTTCATTTAAAGGTGTTTATGGTACCAACACCGATGTAATAATTGGAGACGCCTTTAAAGTCGTGACAGGAGTTACGATGGAGGCTTTTAAAACCAAGGTAAGCGAAGCTAATAGCAAGCTGGAGGCGGCCAACTTTTTATCAGTTACATGCAATATAAAAGCCACACAGAATAATATAAAAACCGCTGCTAATGCATTTAAAGAAGAAAAAAGTGGCGTAGAAAAGAAAGCTGCGGCAGTTAAGTCGGAAGAGATTGCAACCAAGTTTTCAAATGTTATAACAAAATTGGATGAAACCGCAACAGAAGTATCAAATGTAGCCGCGAAAGTTGAAACACTTGGCACCGAAGTGACCGATATACAAGTGGCTATGAAAAGTGGCGTTCAAATTTTGGTGCCATAACACGGCGGTTAAAAACGCAGTAGATGGAGTTGAAATATAGTTATTCTGCCCTGCTAAAATATTTCATTCGTTCTAAAGTTTTTCAAATTACTTATTTGCGGTTATTTTTCATAAATTAAGGAGTATCGTCGTGCCGGTAGCTGGAATATTTGAGGTTAATGTAAAAACACCGATAGGTGAAAAAACAGGCATTCTTGAGCTTGTAGTTACCAATGAGGTTTTATCCGGCACGCTTACGGGCGCCAAAGGTAGATTTGATATAACTGATGGGACGGTAAGCGGCGGAAATATAAGTTTCAACGTGAATATTGACACACCTGCCGGAAATATGAAAGCCCATGTAACAGGCGCTGTTGAAGGTGATGTTTTAACCGCGATTGCTCAATTACCGATAGGGTCATTGGAGTTATCAGGTCTACGTAATCCTTCATTTTGAGTATATCTGATCGAAAATGCCGCCGTCGCTGAAATGTTTTTTCTGCGCGTTCGCCCAGTCGCCCGCTGTCTGCTTGACGGTCGGCAATTTCAGCTCGGGAAATTCGCCGCGACTCTCCTGCAAAATTGCAGCTAAGCTGGGACGGAAATAATGTTTGGCGATCAGCCGCTGTCCTTCACTCGACCATAAATATTTCAGATAGGCCTCCGCCGCCTCGCGCATGACTTTTTTGTCGACTATCGTGTCGACACCCGACCAGGGAGGCATAAGGGCAGACCACTGTTTAAAAAGGCAAGTAAACCATGGTCTGTCCCCTATTGCGTGTCTTTTACCTCATCCACGCCTTGTAAGCCGCATCAGCTATCGGATCAGGAGTTTTTCACCATCCTGCTAAGTCCATCATTACAGCATTCCATAATCTGTTGTTGCGACAAGCCCTCCCGAACCTCATGGCATTTCCAATGCCATGAGGAGAGATTATTGGACTTTTCCGCTACTCACACCGGGTTATATTGCTCTGCAGCTTCCGCTTTTGCTCGTCAGTCAGTAGTTTATAAATTGAATTATCCACGGTCGCTTTAAATATACTCAACTCTTTATGCAGAGATGCGGATTTGTCAAGCAAGGTCTGAATCTTTTTGTCGCTGAAATCATTCGAAAAACTCAGGCGATGCAGTTCCTCTTCAACTTTTTTTATTTCTTCCAGTTCTGGATCGAATTTGGCGCGGCTGTTATTTAATAAATTCTTGACATCCTCTTGTTGCTGGGCTGACAAATTGATACCACTCAAGAGTCGAGGAAAATGATCTGCTCCTTTGCCGGCGTGGCGATGATGATGACGGAAGTCACCATAAGCAGATCCTTCATAAAATGGCGGCTCCGCCAGCGCCATGCACGGTAATAACAAGGCCGCTATCATTAATGAGTTACGCATATAGAAATCTCCATTCAGGTAATTTAAATATATCGGAACACGTCTGGTCCCGGCGATTAAATTATGCATCCCACAAATGTAAATTGGCGTTAACGTAATGTAAGCTTTGGTAAACCTCGACTTTCGCTGCTGACTGAGGGCCCCATGTCACGTTATCATGCTATGCAAAAACATTAAGGTGACCGCAGTGACAAAAATTTTAATGATCGATGACGACGTGGAGTTGGTTGAACTGTTCAGGGATTATTTACAGACCGAAGGTTTCCAGCTCGATTTCAGCCATTTCGGTCTAAGTGGCTTGCAACTGGCCTTAACCGGAGCTTATGAACTGGTAATGCTCGACATCATGCTGCCGGATATTACCGGCACTGAGGTATTAAACCGAATACGGCAGCAAAGCCGGATTCCGGTGCTGATGTTTACCGCCAGAGGCGATGATGTAGACAAAATTATCGGTCTTGAATCCGGCGCGGACGATTACGTACCCAAACCCTGCACCCCGAGAGAACTTGTCGCACGCCTCCGGGCCATCTTAAGACGCACCAGTTACCTGGAGGATATCGCCACCGATTGGCCGGTTATTGCCGGCCCGCTGAAAATCTGGAGCGAAAGGCGCAAGGCATCCTGGTTCGACAAGGAACTGGAACTAACCAGTACCGAATTCAACCTGCTGGAAACCTTGGCGAACAATTTCGGTCGAGTCGTAACCAAACAGAAGTTGTCTGAAAGTAGCCTGGGGCGTCCTTTGGCCCATTTCGATAGAAGTATCGATGTTCACATGAGCAGTATCCGTCAGAAACTGGGGTGCCAGAGCGATGGCCGCTCTTATATACAAACCGTGCGCGGGCAGGGCTATCAATTAATTAAGGGTTGAATATGGGGCGATTATTCTGGAAGTTCTTTCTTGCTTTCTGGCTTGCTTTACTGTTGGCCAGCATCGGCGCCGGTACCGCCGTCTGGTTAAGGCATCAAGTTGAAACCGGCAATGACGAAATCGCCGGGCCGCTTAACGAAGCGATTGATATAAAACACGCAGCATCTTTGCTGCAAGTCGCCGAACTCGCCAACCGCTACGGAGGTTCCGAAGAGTTGCGCAGTTTTCTGGATAAATTGCGTTCATCGCATTTGCCTGCCGTCTATGCGGTAGACGATGAGGGTAACGAGATTCTGAAACGAAAACCGGACCCCAAAGCCGTTCAGCAAGCCCGCAGTCTGTTTTTAAACGGAAATAATCCTGATGCCGTTCGCCTGGTTTCTACAAAGGATGGAAATCGCTATTTATTATTTTTGCCTGTGTTCAAGCATGGCATAGTGATGCATCCGCCACATAACAGTTCGGGCAATGATGCGCATCAACGTTTTACCATAATTCCGCCGCCCCCCATCCCCATGCAGGACGGAACAGGTTTACCGGAACTCCTTGGACCAACGGCGTCATCACAGCAGCACGGACACCATGGCCGATTTGATCATAGCGCGCAGCGTTCGGAGCTGTTGCCGGTTTTATCCGGGTTTTTTGCCAGTTTGGCATTCAGCTTTGCACTAGCCTGGTATTTTGCCAAACCCATACGCCGGTTACGCCAGGCTATAGCCAGCCTGGCCTGCGGCAATCTGGATGTCCGCGTTGCCGATGCAATGGGTAAGCGGCGAGATGAACTCTCCGATCTCGGCCGCGACTTCGATCATATGGCCGAGCAAATTAATCATCTGGTACATGCCCAGCAACGGCTGTTACACGATGTTTCTCACGAATTGCGCTCGCCGCTGGCCCGAATCCAGGCTGCAGCCGGTCTGGCTCAACAGCAGCCCGAAAAATTGCAACCCAGCCTGACGCGTATTGAACGCGAATCGCAGCGCATCAGCGATCTGGTCGGCGAATTATTGGCTTTATCCCGTCTGGAAGCCGGCATTTCCGGTAGTAATATGCAAGAGATCGATCTGTGCGGTTTGTTGGAGGAAATCGTCGCCAATGTGAGTTTTGAAGCCGAGCAACGCCTGGTGCTGATCCGTACTGAAGGTCTGCGTGAAATGCTGGTCACCGCGTCTGGGGAGTTGTTACGCCGGGCTATCGAGAATGTGCTGAGGAATGCAGTGCAACATTGCCGGAATGGCGGAGAAGTAGACGTAACGTCAGATTTCGATAACAAAACCCGATTGTGGCATCTGCGTATTGATGATCAAGGACCTGGCGTTGCAGAAAGCGATTTGACTGAAATTTTTCAGCCATATTTTCGTGGCGGCAACTCCGAAAAGCACCAAAGCGTAGGCTTGGGGTTGGCGATTGCCAAGCGAGCCATATTAGCCCACGATGGAAAAATCAAGGCCTGCAACCGTCCGGAAGGCGGTTTGCGCGTCGATATGGAAATTTTATTTACAGAATAGCTTAGGTTCTGTTGACGTATCACCGCAACCAAATGAGAGCTGAGACGAAGTGAAGGAAGGCCATGTAGTTGCGAGCTGTTTTTTCAAAACGCGAAAATATTCGTCGATAATGTTTGATTTTGTTGAAGAAGCATTCAATCAGATGGCGTTCTTTGTAAATAAACCAATCGCACTCGCGTACCTTGTTTCGATTGTAGCGCGGAGGAATGACGGCTTTCATATCTCTCGCTACGATGGCCTGGAGCAGCGCATCGCTGTCATGCCTTTGTCGCCGACAAACGCACGCGCACCCGCCGGCGTCAGCGCCGGCAAGGTTTCGGCCTGTCCGATGTCACTGGCCTGCCCTCCGGTCAGTACGAATTCGAGCGGATTCCCCAAGGCTTCGTCCCGGCGTTGCCGCCCGCCGCGCCACCGGCGCAGGGATGAGCCCGGTTGATGGTGGAGTCGATAAACACGCTTTGCAAATCAGGATGATGGATGCATCCGGCGAACAGCGACTGCCAAACCCCATGCTTGCTCCAGCGGGAAAAACGCTTGAACACGGAGTTCCACTTGCCATGCGCTTCCGGCAGCAAACGCCATTGCGATCCAGATCGAAGAATTTGCAGAACGGCAACCAGAAAGGCCCGGCACTGTTCCCCGGACATGCCGATGTTTCACCAGTATGGGATAGATAACGCTCCAGTCTTCGGGGCTAATGTCGAGTCGGTCAGCCATTTTCGAAATGGTTCCAGCTTCACTGATGGCGCGTGCTAATGTCAACAGAACCTAGGCATTTCGGCACTGAAGTGTCTAATCGCTCAATGGATACACATTTATCCATCAAGCGTGCCAGAACATGGGACAGACCGTGCCGTTTTGTTATGTGGGTATTTTATGATTGCAAATAAGCCAACCAATCATTGTGATCATATAGTATGACGGCCTACCAAGACGCATAACCAATACCCGGCTGGATGGGCAAAAATGTCCACATACAAAACATTTGATAGGGTGTAAGCGTTCGATTAGAATTATTTATGTACTCGATCAAACCTCTTCCAGAATTTACCACTTGGCTGAACAGCCATTGCAAGACGGTATGACTCAGCGCCGGGCGGCAGCGATAAGTCTACGCAGACCGCAGACATTGCCAGGGCCGTGAAACGCGCGGTTCATATTGAGGATTAAGCCATGACCAGGAAAATTCGTGTTGCCGATCTGCCTGAATTTGATGTGACGGAATAGCATGGAAGCTATCTGGCGATAGCAGAATACCTGATGATCGTGCTGAAAGAAAATGACCCAGCACTATTGGCCGCCGCGCGTGGCGTGACTGAAATTGCAAAATCTTCTGGCTTGACACGCGAGGCGCCTTATAAGTCGCTGCGACCTGACGCACAGCCGCGTTTCGATACGGTTGCCAAAGTTTTTAGAGCGCTTGGGGTTAGAGCGCGTGCGGAGGCGGGTTAATCACCTGAAAAATCAGTTTCGCTTTATCCTCCATCATCAGGTTATGGAGTAGCAAACCGACGATCAGGTAGCCGTCAGTATGGTCGAGGAAAGCCAAAACCGATTTCCCACTTTACGCATAGCGAGCATGGACAAAGGTTTACATAGTCCTGTCAACCAGCGCGCTCTCGCGGAAATATTGGACCTTCCAGCTAGAAAATAGCATGCAAAAGATTTTCTCACTGCTTTGCGCGCTGATAGTAATCAGTCCGTTTTTGGGAGGATGCGAGCCTCCGGGACAACTCAGATCAAACGAGCGCTTTGGTCCGTCAGCGGTAATCAACCGCAGTACCCCGGTCCTGCTGGAAAAAACATCTGCAATCGATTACGAGCGCGATATCAAGCCGATACTGGATAGCCGTTGCGCGGTGTGTCACGGTTGCTACGATGCGCCCTGCCAGCTTAACCTGACCGCCTTTCCCGGAGTTGAGCGCGGCGCAAACAAGGCGCGCGTTTACGACGGCACGCGCCTGCTGGCCGCCAATCTGACCCGATTATTCGATGACGGGCGCTCCGTCGGCGATTGGCGGTCGAAAGGTTTTTCCCCGGTGCTGAACGAACGCAAGCAAACGCTTTTTGTCAACACCGAAAATAGCGTGCTGGCGCGCATGCTGATGTTGAAGCATTTGAATCCGCTACCCAAAACAGACCGCTTGCCCGACAGCTTCGACTTTTCGCTGGACCGCGACAGTCAGCAGTGTCCAACCGCTGAAGAGTTCGACCGGTTTGCCGGCGAGCATGCGCTGTGGGGGATGCCCTACGGTCTGCCCGGTTTGAAAAAAAACGAGGAAGACGCGCTGTTGCGCTGGCTCAAGGCCGGCTCTCCGTATAAACCTCCGGAGCCGCCGGGCGGCGTGTTTCAGGCGCATATCCAGCAGTGGGAGGCGTTTTTCAATGGGGACAGCTTGAAGCAGCGGCTGATGAGTCGTTATATTTTCGAACATCTGTTTCTCGCCAATCTCTATTTTGACGACGTTGCGCCGTTGAGTTATTTTCAATTGGTGCGCTCGAAAACGCCTCCCGGCGTCCCGATTGAATTGATCGCGACGCGCCGTCCGTACGACGATCCCGGCGTTGCGCGGGTATATTATCGGCTCCGGCCATTGCCGGGCACCGTGCTTGTCAAGACGCATTTACCTTATGCGCTGAACAGCCGGCGCATGGAGAAATACCGAACCTGGTTCCTCGACAACATTTCCACCGTCAATTTCCTGCCGTCCTACCGGCCGGAAGTGGCGTCCAATCCGTTTGAGACTTTCAAGGATATTCCCGTCAACAGCCGTTACCGTTTCTTGCTGGACGAAGCGCAATTCATCGTAATGGGCTTCATGAAAGGGCCGGTATGCCGGGGTCAGGTGGCGCTGAACGTAATAGACGACCGATTTTGGGTTTTCTTTGTCGCCCCGGAGAAAAAGCTAATGCCCGAAGCCGAAGCGTTTCTGGCGCAGGAAAGCAATAATTTGCGTTTGCCCAGCGAAGAAGGCAGTGAAATCGACCCGTTGTCGTCCTGGCTGAAATATTCCGCATTGCAAAACAAATACCTTGAATCGCGCTCCGCGCGTTTGACGCGGCTGTTCAAGGAAGGAAACGGCATCAACCTGGATTTGATCTGGAATGGCGATGGAGTCAATTCGAACGCGGCTTTGACCGTTTTTCGTAATTTCGACAGCGCTTCCGTCGTCAAGGGGTTGATAGGCGAATCGCCGAAAACGGCATGGGTGGTCGATTATACGCTGCTGGAACGCATGCATTACCTGCTGGTCGCCGGTTACGACGTATACGGCAACATCGGTCATCAGCTCGCCAGCCGGCTCTACATGGACTTTATGCGCATGGAGGCCGAATTCCATTTTCTTGGGTTTCTGCCGCAACAAGCGCGGGTGGAAGAACGCGACTACTGGTATCGCGGCGCCAGCGACAGCGTAAAGAATTATATTTTCGGCAATCGTTACAATGTCGATTTGCAGACGGCGATACGCTATGCCGGCAATAAGCCCAAGGAAGAGTTCTTTGGCATGTTAAAACAGCGATTATCGCCGGTTCTGGATCGGCGGCACGAGATTGCCGGAGATGCGGATCAGTTTGTCGCCGAACAATTGGCGCGTCTGGTTAAAACCCCCGGTTTAAGCGCTTACTGGATGCCGGAAACCGCATTTCTTCTCGTCGAGAACGACGACGCTGCCGAAAAGAGCAAACTGATCGGTATCTATACGCTTATCCATGATGATGCGCATAGCAATATTTCACAGCCCTTTCGGGAAAGCAACAACAGGCTTCCGGAAGAGGACCGCTTGAGTATCGCCAAAGGCATCATCGGCGCTTATCCGAATGTTTTTTTAAGGGCGCCCAAAAGCCGGCTCAGGGAGCTGGTTATCGAGATGCAGCATCTGAACAGCGAAAGCGATTATCAAGCCTTGTTAAGTAAGTTCGGCGTTCGCAGGACTCACCCGGATTTTTGGCAAATCAGCGATAGCATGCATCGGGAGTATGGCGCGACCGATCCGGTTGAAGCCGGCTTGCTGGACTATAATCGCTATGAAAATCGTTGAACGCGGTCTGTAAAACTGTGGTTTATCCTGCTCGCCATAGTTTCAGCATGTTTGAAGCGCGTAGTTAAAACAATCAAAACCTCGATTCAATGAGTCAAGCTGGTTTAGAATAGCAGGTTTGTTCACATCAGGAATGGATGGTGGTAGTCGTTATGAACACATCGAATAAGAATCTGCCGGCGGAAACCAGCGCGGCGCAACTGACACTGGGCATCCCCGGCTTTGCTTATGCCGATTTGTACGACAGCGCGCGTTTGCAGGATTTAACGGCGGTTTTCAACGCCAGAACGCAGGCGAATGATCCGGACGGTTATCAGGCGCTGGAAGACTACCGCTGTTCGGGCGGCGAAGGACTTACTCCGGAACAAATTTCGGAAGTCATCGTCCGCGTGGCGCCGCATGTCGGCGATTTTATCGCGGAACTGTTTCAGGTACGTGACGTGCGTGCGGAACAACAAGCCGAAACTCAAGCCGAGTTCGATAGCATTTTTGCGTTTCGCACAGAGATTGTCGGCAAGCTGGCCGCTCGCTTCAAGGGCGTCGACATCAGTTCCTGGCACATCGACACGCTACGCAGGCAGTTCAAAGACATCAGCGCGGCATTGATTCCGCTGGCGCAGCGCGATGCCGATCTCGAAAAAGCGGTTGCCGCACTCGCGCTACAGATTCATTTGCTGGTCTCGATGGAAACACCGGATGCGGACGCGATCGCCAAGCTACGCCACGCATTGAGCGTATCCACCGATATGCGCGAGCTTTCCGCGCTGGACGATGCCGCGCTGCTGGGTACTCTTCATGACCTGATATTGCGCTGGAGCTACGCGGCTACCCAGGATAATGCGCTGAAACACGATGTAAGCGATTGGGTCAGTTTCAAAACGCCGGAAAAAACCGATTTCAATCATCTGGTCGAACACGAAACCATTGAACGCGGCGGCTACAAGGCCTGGGGCGTCGCGCCGGAGCACCAGCGCCGCCGCGACGGCTTTGCGTTGACCGATCCGCGCTTTCCACTGCGCAAGGTGCTATACGAAGTCGATCATTGTATCTATTGCCATGACCGCGACACGGATTCCTGCTCCAAGGGCATGCGCAACAAGAAAGACGGCAGCTTCAAGACCAATCCGCTCGGCGTCACCAACAGCGGCTGTCCGCTGGAAGAAAAAATTTCCGAGATGCATGTGCTGAAGCGCAGAGGCGACAATATCGCCGCGCTGGCAATCGTCGCCATAGACAACCCGATGTGTCCCGGCACCGGCCACCGCATCTGCAACGATTGCATGAGGGGCTGCATTTACCAGAAAACCGAGCCGGTCAACATACCCCAGATCGAAACCAATGTGTTGACTTCCGTGCTGTTCATGCCGTGGGGCTTTGAAATCTACAGTCTGCTGACGCGCTGGAATCCGCTTAACGTCAAACGTCCCGTTGCTCTTGCCTATAACGGCAAAAACGTACTGGTGGCCGGCATGGGGCCGGCAGGCTACACGCTGTCGCATTACCTGCTGAACGAAGGCTTCGGCGTAGTAGGTATCGACGGTCTTAAAATCGAGCCGCTGCCGCCCGAACTGGTCGGCAACGCCGATACCCCGCCGCGCCCGGTTTTCGATTTCAACGAACTGTACGAAGATCTGGACAAGCGCGTGATGCTGGGTTTCGGCGGCGTAGCCGAATACGGCATCACCGTGCGCTGGGATAAAAACTTCCTGAAAGTGATTTATCTGAACCTGCTGCGCCGCGCCGCGTTCCGTTGCTATGGCGGCGTGCGTTTCGGCGGTACCCTGACAGTGAACGAAGCATGGGACATCGGCTTTGATCATATTGCGATTGCGTCCGGGGCGGGCAAACCGACCGTCATCGACCTGAAAAATAATCTGACGAGAGGCATACGTAAAGCGTCTGATTTCCTGATGGCGCTGCAACTGAGCGGCGCGGCCAAGGAATCGACTTTGGCCAATCTTCAGGTACGGCTGCCGGCAGGCGTGATCGGCGGCGGTCTGACTGCGATCGATACCGCCACCGAGCTGCTGGCCTATTACCCGGTGCAGGTGGAAAAAATTCTGCACCGCTATCAAAAACTGGTAGGAGTGTACGGCGAGGACAGCGTGCGCGCAAATTATGACAGCGAGGAATTGCTGATACTGGATGAGTTTTTGGGACACGGCCGCGTTATTCAGGACGAACGCGCTCGCGCAGCCGCTGCCGGCGAAAAGCCGCATTTCCAGCCCTTGCTGGCGCAATGGGGCGGCGTCACGATGTTTTACCGCAAAGGCATCAAGGACTCGCCCGCCTACCGGCAAAACCACGAGGAAATCGCCGAAGCGCTGGATGAAGGCATCTGGCTGGCGGAAGGCATGAGTCCGCTCGAAGCTTTGGAAGATCAGTACGGACATCTGTCGGCTGTCGTATTCGAAACGTTGGAGGAGCAGGAGGGCCGCTGGCGTAAAACCGGGGAGCGGGAAATAGCGTTGCGCAGCCTGTTCGTCGCGGCGGGCACTTCGCCCAATACCATCTACGAAAGCGAACATCCGGACACCTTCGTGATGGATAAAAAATTCTATCAACGCCATGAACCGCAAATCACTGCGGAAGGATACGTGCTGGCGGCTACGGCCGATCGCACCGAACCAAAAATCGGCAAACCGGCGCCTTTCACTTCTTATCAGCGCAATGGCCGCTACATCACTTTTTACGGCGACAATCATCCGGTCTACGCCGGCAACGTGGTCAAGGCCATGGCCAGCGCCAAACACGGCTATCCTTATATCGTCGACCTGTTCGCCAGGGTGCTTGCCGCACAGAACGATGAGGGACAGGCCGAACGCGACAAGGCGCTTACCTGTTTTCAGCAGCATCTCGACTCCGCGCTACGCGCGCAGATTGTTTCCATTACCCGGCTAACGCCGACCATAATCGAGGTGCTGGTGAAAGCGCCGCTGGCGGCCAAACACTTCCGGCCGGGCCAGTTCTACCGGGTACAGAACTACGAAGCGCTGGCGCCGGTGCGCGAAGGCACGGTTTTAGCCACCGAGGGATTGGCGTTGACCGGAGCCTGGGTAGACAAGGAGCACGGCCTGATTTCGCTGATTACGCTGGAAATGGGCAGTTCCTCGCGGCTGCTGGCGACCTGGAACCCCGGCGACGCGCTGGTGGTGATGGGGGTAACCGGCACGCCGACCGACATCCCGTCGGGCCAGACCGTGCTGCTGCTCGGCGGCGGCCTCGGCAATGCCGTGCTGTTTTCGATAGGCAAGGCTCTGCGCACGGCGGGCAATCAGGTTATCTACTTCGCCGGTTATCGCAGCAGCGAAGACGTATTCAAGGCGGAAGAAATCGAAGCCGCTTCGGATCTTATTGTATGGTCGGTCGATAATCGTCCCGGTAATACTGCGATCACGCCGACACGGCTTCAGGATAAAACCTTCGTCGGCAATATCGTCGAAGCGATGCTGGCTTATGCGCGCGGCGAGCTCGGCGCTACGCCTATCCATCTGGATGATGTCGATCACATCGTCGTCATCGGTTCCGACCGCATGATGGCGGCGGTCAAGGAAGCGCGCCGAGGGGTTCTGGCGCCCTACATCAAACCGCATCATGCCGCCATCGGTTCGATCAACTCGCCGATGCAATGCATGATGAAAGGCGTTTGCGCTCAGTGCCTGTGCAAACATATCGATCCTGAAACCGGCGCGGAAAGCTTTGTTTATTCCTGCAACAACCAGGATCAGGATTTGGACAGGGTAGACTTTCCGAATCTGCATGCGCGCCTGAGACAGAACTCTGTGCAGGAAAAGCTGTCTTCCTTATGGCTGAACTATTTGCTGAGCAGCAAAAAATTGGAAACGGCATAAGGTTTTCCTTCGTTGTACAGTCCCGCAGAATAGGCATACATCTACACATCCTGCGGGACTGCCAAACCAGCCAGGAGTTTGGGGCTATGGAACAATTTGAGAATGACGATGAGGGATACGCGTTCGCGGAACGGCCCAACAAGTCGGCCAACAAACGCGAATGTCTGGAGATGGAGGCCTTGGGCGAAGAGCTGACGGCGTTAACGCACGATCGGCTAATGAGCCTGGACTTGCCGGAAAAGCTGCTGAGCGCGGTACAGGAAGCGCAAAAAATCAGCCATGGCAGCGCCAGAAAACGCCAGCGCAAATTCATCGGCAAACTGCTGCGCAACACCGAGGTTGAGCCCATTCAGGCCCGGCTGGCGCATTACAAACAACTCAGCGCACTCTCGATCCACGATCAGCACCGCGTCGAACACTGGCGCGACAAGCTCGTCGCCGGGGACAACAGCGCAGTCAACGAACTGCTGGAAAGCTGGCCGGAAGCAGACCGTCAGAAAGTTCGTCAATTAGCGCAGGATGCAAAAAAAGAACAGGCGCTTGCCGCGCCTCCGAAGTCCGCGCGCTTATTGTTCCGGTACCTGCGCGAAATCATGTTACAGTCTGAAGATGAAGCGTAGAGGAAGCACTTGTTTGTTCAAGCTTACTATTTAACTGTCAATCATTAAAGGTAACTATTCAGCCAACGGAACCTGCACGGGTTTTCGGCGGAAAATGTTGTAGGAGCGGGCTAAAGCCCGCTCCTACACAGACAAGGCAACGGTAGCTGAATAGTTACGGATTTTGTTTGAATGCCTGAGAGTAGTTCAGTACGCCCCTAACTTAATCCCAAATACAGAACGAAAGCGCCTATGATTTTAACGACACTCAAAACGCCTGCAACTTTACTCGGTTATCTGCTGTTGCTGGCTGCAGCGTTTAATTGCAACGCCGAATCTTCGCAGCCGGCCGGCAATACTGAATCCGCCGGCATACAATCGCTGGTCGGCGAAGGCGTTCATCCCGGGCTGCACTGGGGTAAGTTCCCTGATTATCAGGCTCCGCTTAAGCAACTTTACGAAGGCAACGGCTATCAGCCGCTGTGGACTCAAAACGGAAAAGGGACGGCCCAAGCCAAGGCGATGATTGCCAGTCTGGAAACGGCGCATACGCGCGGTTTGAACAACGAGGATTACGATGCAGCCGTGCTGGGCAAATGGCTGAACGAACTCGAGGTCGACAAGGACCCGGCTGCCGCGCCGCAAAAAAGCGCATCCTTTGACGTAGCCCTCAGTTTGATGAGCATGCGCTACGCCTCCAATGTGTACGTAGGCCGCATCAATCCTCGTCATGTGAATTTTGGCCTGGATATCGAACCGAAAAAGCTCGATCTGCCGGCCATGGTCAAGCAGCTAGCCGCAAGCAGTAATCCCGATGAAATCATCGCCGGCCTGGAACCCAAGCTGCATCTGTACAGGCTGCTGAAAAATGCGCTGCATTCATTTGATGGACGCTCGTTGTCGACAACCAGCCCCGCGATCAATCTGCCGGCAAAATTTTCTCCCGGCGATCAGCATCCCGACGTATTAAAACTACGCCAGCTACTGCTCGAGGAAAAAGACAACAATCATTCCGAAGTGTACGACGACCAGCTGGCCGAGCGCGTCAAGGATTTTCAGCGCCATAACGGACTGGCGGCGGACGGCGTGATCGGTAAAGGTACGCAGGCGCAATTGAATATTTCGCCGGCAGGCAAACTCAAGCAGATTCAGCTCAGCATGGAACGTCTGCGCTGGCTGCCCGATCGGCTGGACGGGCGTTACATCATCGTCAACATCCCCTCCTTCGAGCTGTTCGGTTTCGATGCCAACGACGCGAAACCGGCCCTGACCATGAATGTGATCGTCGGCGAAGCCATAGACGGACGCAACACGCCGGTGTTTCATTCGGATATGACTTACATGAATTTCCGGCCTTACTGGAATGTACCCTATAAAATTGCCGCCAAGGAGTATCTGCCGAAACTGCTGAACAATCCCGGCTATCTGGAGCGCAACAACATGGAGCTGGTATCCAATCTTGCGCCCGGTTCCGCCGTCTATCAGCCCAGCCTGGACAATATCGAAATGCTGGCCAGCGGCGAAGTCAAGCTCAGACAGAAGCCCGGCCCCAAAAATGCGCTGGGACTGGTCAAGTTCGCGTTTCCCAACAATAACAATGTCTACCTGCACAGCACGCCGACGCCCAGCCTGTTCAAGAAGTCGAGGCGCGATTTCAGCCACGGCTGCATTCGTGTCGAGCGTCCGTCCGACCTTGCCGAGTATGTGCTGAAAGAACAAAGCGAATGGAGCCGGGAAAAAATAGATGAAGCGATGAACGGCGACAAAACCCGCACCGTCACGCTGAAGACGCCGATCCCGGTTTACATTTTCTACGCCACCGCGCTGGCTGAGGAAAACGGCGAAGTTCGCTATTTCCAGGATATTTACGGCCATGATCAGATATTGCAGGACTTGCTGGCGCGCGGTTTTCCATACCCGCCATAATCAAAAGCTTTGCATGCTGTTCATTCATATGGCTCGTCATACCGGCATGGATTGCCGGTATCCAATCGACAAGGATGTAACTCCGAAGCCATCCCTTCGGTTTCCGCTCAGGGCAAGTCGCTCAGGCTAGGCCATGACGTCTCGGTCCCGGCATTCCCCTTCGGCATGGACGCGCTCGACCGCGCTCGGGTTGTTGCCTTTGGCCCGGAACAGCTGGAAGAAACCGCTCGGCCAGCCGCCTACATACCGGAAAGGCTATGCCCGGCTAAATATCAGGGATATCGGCGTTTGGCATACATAGCGTCAGTGGGTCATCAAGAATAGGAACAAACCCAAATCGCGCGTAATACTTTGCCAGACCATCATCCTTTTCATCGACAAACAAGAAACTGCCGCCAATTAAGTTGAACGCAACTTTCGCCTGACGCACAGCATAGACAACGAGAAGTTCGCCAAGGTTCTCCACGACTACGTGCGGCATGCGGCAATGAGAAAATATGAAAAAAGAGTAGTATATTGACCGACCCTGTTTAAATTTCAAACGCGAAGAACACATGAATACAACAGATGCAATCAATCGCCGCCATTTCTCGCGCATACCTTTTCAGGTTGATGTGCTGTTACATTTCCATCCGGCACAAGAAATTCAAACGGCTCATTTGCTGGACATATCGCTGAAAGGTGCGCTGGTTAATATTATTCAATCCATCGCCAACACCTCTCACAGGGGAAAAATCTGCAGCATGGATCTTCAACTGGATGAGGGTGAAGAACATATCGTCATGGAAGGCAAGGTGGTTCATCAGGAAGGCCAATGCATTGGCATCGAATGCCAGCATATCGATCTGGACGGCATGACCAACCTTCGCCGATTGGTTGCTTTGAATATGGGCGACGAGAAACTGCTGGAAAGGGAGTTGGCCGAAATGTTGAAGTTGAAATAGGGGGCAACTCACGAAATGGAAAAAATAGCAGGCTAAGGTTGCGCCGAGGCTGGAATCCATCGGTATAGCGTTGGTACGGAAACAAGCAAGCAAGGGGCCAAGTCTAGTAGCAAAATAGCATTCCTTGTTACATTCTCACTATGTCCCACCCAGTCCGCAACTTATCTAGACATGACCCTATCGGTCCATCACATGGTTGACATTTGTATTTACAAATGTCAATGTTATGACTATGCAAATCCATGGCGTAACAGGTTTTGATTGGGATGACGGAAACGTGAGCAAGTGCCAAAAGCACGGAGTTTCTCTTTCCGAGATTGAAACCGCTTTTCACGGAGAAATGAAAGTTTTTCCTGATCTTGCTCATTCGCAAAACGAGACAAGATATATCGGACTGGGTAAGACGGAAGAAGGGCGCAATCTTTTTGTTTGCTTCACCTTGCGGCAACGCGAAGGGGAAGCTTATATCCGCCCCGTCAGCGCGCGCTACATGCACCGAAAGGAGGTTGAATATTATGAAAAAGCAATTACCCGTCCTCAACACTGACAAAGAAGCCGAGGATTTTATCGGCCAAGCCGATCTGACAGAATACGACTTGTCTTCTCTAACTCCCGTCCGCTTTGAATTTCAGCCAAAGGAACGCAGCATAACCATGCGTCTGTCCGAATCGCTGCTCGAAGCCATCAAGGAGGAAGCAGGACGTTCAGGGATACCCTATCAACGGTTTATCCGTCAAACGCTCGAAAACGCAGTGCATCCTAAACGCTAGAACTAAAAACAGGCGCGGGAGCCTTGGTCGTTCGTTTCGTCTCATGTTTGAGAGTATCGTGACCCCTGGAAGCCGCTAAAATCAAGGAGCGGGCTTCTGGACATCGGACAATTTGGCTCATTCTGTCCAATCACATCAAGCAGCCGTTACACGCCAACGAATTTTTGTGGTAAAAATACAATGCTACTAGACAAAGGTGAGATAACTTATGGCCGCATGTAAAAAATCCGCATCAGACGCGTCGAATGAGATAAAAAAGGCGATTTCATTGGCTTTCTATGACGAGTTTAAAAAAGGAAATATGGACTATTGTCCAAATGGAATTAATAAAACTTCGGCAAAAATGACTATGAATTGGCTTGACCATATGCTATATCCAGGAAAGTATTCAAAACCTTGGGGTCGAGGATGTAGCCTTATGCAATATAGCGTTATCTTAGAAAAAATCACACAGGATCATGGTAGTCAGAGAGCAAAAGAAGCGGCATTATCACAAATGGAGTATTGCAAAAAATATAAAAAGCAATCCCATCTAATGATATTAGAACGGTTTATAAATATTTAAAAACTCTATTGTCTTGCGATAATAGCCATACAAGCTTTGTCATGCGTAAATATGAGACAAAACGGCACGAACTGTCTAATCGGTAAACATGAGACAATTTGTGCCGTTTTGTCTGATTTTTCAAAATCCCCGCCTGCGGCGGGAAAGAAATAGTTAAATGGGGCGGATGCAAGCGCGCTATCTGTTCCATCGAAAAACCGTCAGATAAGAAGCCTGGGGCGACTGGTACACCGTTTCCAGTTCTGCAAGCGGATTTTCCAGCGAGCCGGTAAAAGGCAGCAATTTCGCCAACAAGGTTTCCCCGGTTTCCGCATTTTCGATGCGCCAGGCGCGTATGCCGCTCCCCGGCGTGTTTTGAATCAGATAACTGCCGCTCCCTTTCTCCTGCGCCCAGCGTTTTACTTCGGCAATTTGCGCGTGGATATCGCCGGCGCGCGGGAACTGCGCGGCTTCGATAGCCGGCTTTTTTCCAGCAAGCCGTTCGATCTCGGCCAGCCGCGCCAGATCGTCCAGGCACACCAGAAAATAGACCGGCGTAGCGGCGGGCAGGGTTGCGGCCATTTCCGCCAACGCGTCGTGCGCGTTCATCGTCAGCCAGCGCGCCAGTTGGCGCAGACGCGTTTCGTCGCCGGCAAACGGCCCCGCCAGCTCCGCCCAAAGCTTCCGCTCGCTGCGAGCGGCAAAAGCCGTGGCGATGGGAGCGCCGGCCCAGGCAGCGCGCCCGGTAAACCAGTCGATGCGTTGCGCGTTGTCCCACCAGGTTAAAAACAATGCGTTTGCTTCGGCGTGACGGTTTAAAGCCTCCATGGCATTGGCCCATAACTCCCGGCGCGAAAACAGCGCGTCCGGCCCGGTTTCGACCGCTTCGGCGTTTAGGCCGGGATACAGAACCGCCCGCCGCCTCTCGCCGTCGGCAGCGCGGTAGCTTACGGCATCGAGCGGAAACGAAACCTCTTCGCCTTGCCGCAGCCGGTAATGGTCTATGCGTTCGGCCGAATAATGTCCGCCCAAGGCCGGAAAACCGGGCTCGCCCGCGATCTGTTCTCCGGTTTTTTCCGCCGTCAATGCAGACGGCAAGCGCTCGATAATGGCGAGACCCAGTATCCATGCGCCGGCAGTAAGGCAGATCAGGCCTATCAGCAAACGAACGGAAATACTTTTCCTGAAGCCGTGGCCGGCTCCAACAGAGGCGCTACGCTTATCCACCCCGCGATTTTTTCCATTCGTCCGTCAGCAGCCCGGCGTATCCCCAGTTTTCCTCGTCTATCTCCTGAATGACGACATGCGTATGCTCCGGATTCTTGCCAAGCACGCGCACCAGGGAATCGGTGACCTCCCTGACCAATTGAGCCTTCTGTTCTCTGCTTGCGCCCTTGGTGATTTGGATATTGACATATGGCATGTTGCTCGTTTCCAAAATCCGTTATGAGCGTTTATTGCGCGTCAGGATGAATGCGACGCCCGCGCCGATCAATACCAGCCCCAGCAGATATCTGCTGGTTAAAAACTCGACAAAGCCGTTTTTAGCCGGTTTAGGCAGATTTCTCGCATGTTCTTCGCGCAGCACGGTGTTTTCATTCATGATGAACGCATAATCCTTCATCAGTTCCGACCAGCCTTCGGTATAGGTAAAGCCGCCCGGATTGGCGTGAACCAGACCCTTATACAATTTCACCAGGTCATGCTCCCACATGTCGGCATGAACGCGCTCAACCGCGCTCGGGTTGTTGCCTTTGGCCCAGAACAGCTGGAAGAATCCGCCCGGCGCATCCTTTTCCGGCGCGGGCGGGACCGGACGATTGGTTTTTTGGCCGGTCAGCTGTCCGTCTTTATACAAATTTTCGACGACATGCCTGGCTTCCTGTTCCACTTTCAACCCGGCTATCGTGCCTTTGTCCGCAGCGGTTAAATACGCTTCGGCAAAACCGGGCGAATGGCAGTCGGCGCAGGTTTTCAGCCAGGCCTCCTTGCGTTCGCTGAACCACGGATGCTGCAGATTGTCGGCTATGGCCGGCGTCGGATTAAAACCCCAGCGCACCTTGCGCACCAGATTATGGGAAAACTCACCTTCGAATTCGAAGTGGCAATACTGGCAGGTCGGCGCGGTGTAGCCGCCCTTGGTCAATGCATCCTTGAGCGGCGCTTCGAAATTCCATTTCGCCTTGCCTTGCGTCTGGTAAACCGTGCCGTGTTTGGACAACATGAAGTTTTCGAATTCGTTGTGATCGACACCGTTGTGGCAGGTGGCGCAGGCTTCCGGCTGGCGCGCTTCGGCGGCGGAGAAGGTGTGGCGGGTGTGACAGCCGTCGCACTTGTTCTGCTGGTAATGGCACATGTCGCAGCCCTGTGCGATTTCACGTTCGGGCATGCCGGCCCAGATCGCGGTTTCCACGTTCGCTTTCCAGTCCATGGAGTGCGACGGATGCCCTTTCGGCCATTGGCCTTGCGGCCAGGTTTGCGCCTTTTCCGATTCCGCCTCGGCAAATTGTTCGACATGGCAGGTTCCGCAGGCCGCCCGGTCCGGCATGATCAGCTTTTTGGCATGATCGACGGATTTGGCGCCAACGCCGGAATGACAATCGATACAGCCGACCTGGGCGAGATTTTCGCTTTCGCGAAGCAGGCCGCGTTGGCGCAGATTTTTTTCAACATCTTCGAGCTTTTGCTTCTTGTAGAAGCGCGCGTCTTCGCTGCTCAGATTCCGTATATTGTCGAGATTGGCGTGGATGCTGTTTTTCCAGGCATGAAACGCGCCGGGTGTGAGGCTCTGATGGCATTCGACGCACTGTTCGGCGGTTTTCTCGCCCTGCACCGAAGAAGGCGGCTGGTAGAAATCTTTGGGATTCCAGTATTTCTGGATTGGGATCGGCGACCACAGCGGTCCGTATTTGCCCTTTCCGGGATGGTCCTTGTAGTAGGCCGCGCTTAAATCCTGAAAGTCAGGCTCGTTGGCCTGGGAGAGCGCGGGAAGCAGCAGTGTTTGAGCGATGACCAGTACAAACAGTTTGAGCGCGGCGTTGTAATTCATTTTGCATACCCTACACTGACTCATTTTTCCCAATCAGCAGCGTCGCCGCCACCACCGCCGCCGGCGGGACTATCACGCTGAAAACCGGGATAGTCAGGCCCGCCAATACCAGCCCGCCAAAGGACAGCCACTCGATACGCCGTTTTTTGAGCAGCGCGAGCTGTTCGTCGAAGGTGGCGTCGCGCGCTTCCAGCGCATAGCCGCTGTATTCGATCGCCAGACTCCACGCAAAAAACGCCAGCGCCAGCGGCGGGGCCAGCATGTTGACGCCGGGTATCAGCATTATCAGCAGCAGCGCCAGCCCCCACCCGGCGGAAAAACGCAAGCGCCTGAGTTCGGAAGCGATACTGATACCGATCTGCTTCAGCGCCGCGGGTTTGGTTTTTTGGCTGTCTTCAGCGGAAATACCCGCCAGTTTGGCAGCCGCTTCGGCCAGATGACCGTAAAAGGGCGAGCCGATCAGATTGGCAACCAGCGTGAATGTGAAAAAAGCGAATCCGAAAAACAGCATGGCGAACAGCGGCCACAGCAGCCAGCGCAGCCATTCGAGCCACGCCGGTATCAGACGATCCATCACCTCGGCAAAATAATGCAGCGACAGCCACAGACCGAGGCCGTAGAGCAGCAGGTTGATCAGCAGCGGCCAGATCACGAAGCGCCTCAGTTGCGGGTGAGGCAGCATGGCGATGCCGCGCAACAGGCACTGCACTACGCCGGGTATGACCGGTAATGTTGTTGTGTTGTTCATAGTTGCCACTCCGTTATGATTCAATCCTGCAGCCACGCTTCCGCCAAACGGCTGGGACTATGCGGCGTTTCCGTGGAAACAGGGTGGGATCTACCCATCCGCACGCAATAGCAGACGCGCGCGGTATCCACCGCCAGCACCCAGGAAATCAGCAAAAAAAACGCCGTCAGCGCTGCATCCAGATAATCGTTAAAAATCAGCCGCGGTGCGGCGGTAGCCTGATCCGCCGGCAATGCGCCCGCCGACAGTTTCGCCGATAAATCGGCGGCGTGCGCGAGAAAGCCGATACGGATTTCCGGGCTGAACAGCTTTTCATAAGCCGCCGTGGATGTGACCGCTATCAGCCATAGCAGCGGAATCAACGTCACCCAGATATAGCGGGCGCTCGGCGACTTCATCAAAATGGTAGTGGCCACGCACAGCGCTATCGCCGCCAGCATCTGATTGGCGATGCCGAACAGCGGCCACAGGCTGTTGATGCCGCCCAGCGGATCGATCGTTCCCATGTACAGAAAATAGCCCCAGCCGCCCACCACCAGCCCCGAAGTCAATAATACGCCGGGATACCAGCCGGTTCTACCCAGCGCAGGCACCCAGTTTCCGAGCATATCCTGCAGCATGAAACGAGCGACGCGCGTTCCGGCGTCCAGCGTGGTCAGGATGAACAGCGCCTCGAACATAATGGCGAAGTGATACCACAGCGACAGCAGTTTTTCGCCGAAGGCGCGCGCAAACAGCGTGGCCATGCCCACCGCCAGCGACGGCGCGCCGCCGGTGCGCGCGAACAGCGAGGATTCGCCCATTTCACGCGCCAGGTCCTGCATCTGCACCAGCGTGACCGGGAAGCCCCAGCCGCTGATGCGCGCGACCGCATCGGCGGCTTCCTTTCCGACGATACCGGCGGGGCTGTTGATCGCGAAATACACGCCCGGTTCCAGCACCGTCGCGGCCACCATCGCCATGATCGCGACGAAGGATTCCATCAGCATCGCGCCGTAGCCGATCAGCCGCGCGTCGGCTTCGTTGGCCAGCAGCTTGGGCGTGGTGCCGGAGGAAATCAGCGCGTGAAAACCGCTGATCGCGCCGCAGGCGATGGTAATGAACACGAACGGAAACAGCTTGCCGCCGAAAATCGGGCCGCTGCCGTCGATGAAGCGCGTCAAAGCCGGCATCTTGACTTCCGGGTGCAGCACGATGATGGCGACCGCCAGCGCGCTGATGGTGCCGAGCTTCATGAACGTCGACAAATAATCGCGCGGGGCCAGCAGCAGCCAGACCGGCAGAACCGCCGCCAGAAAACCATAGGCGATGATCATCAGCGCCAGATCGGGACCGTCGAAATCGAACCAGCCGCGTAATGCCGGGTTATGGTCTATCCAGCCCCCGGCGGCAACCGAGCGAGCCGATCAGCAGGCCCACGCCCAACAGAGTGGACTCCATCACGCGTCCGGGGCGCAGATTGCGCATGTACAATCCGACGATCACCGCGATCGGTATCGTCGCCGCCACGGTGGAAGTCGCCCAGGGACTATGCTTCATCGCGTTGGTCACCACCAGCCCCAGCACCGCGATCAGTATGATCATGATCATCATCACGCCCACCAGCGCCGCCGTGCCGCCGATCGGCCCCAGCTCGTCGCGCGCCATTTGCCCCAGCGAGCGCGCATCGCGGCGCAGCGAGAAAAACAGGATCACGAAATCCTGCACGCAGCCGCCCAGCACCGCGCCCGCCAGTATCCACAGCGTACCCGGCAGATAACCGAACTGCGCGGCCAGCGTCGGCCCGATCAGCGGCCCAGGACCTGCGATAGCCGCGAAGTGATGCCCGAAAACCACCCAGCGATTGGTTGGAACAAAATCCCGCCCGTCATCAAGACGTTCCGCCGGGGTGGCGCGGCCGGCGTCGAGCATCAACACCCGCGCGGCGATAAAGGCGCTGTAAAAACGATAGCCCAGCGCGTATACGCAGATCGCAGCGATAACAAACCACAGACTGTTCAGCGTTTCTCCCCGGCTCCAGGCGATAACGCCAAGCGCCGCGGTTCCAAGAACAACCAGCGTCAGCCAGCCCAGAGTTTCGAGTAGCGGAGGATAAGTAAGCCGGTTGGCGTGCGATTTCTGCATGATGGTTCAGGTTGCCGGAAGGAGGAAAGTCAAATCGTCAATGAGGTATACTGAATTATTATCAGGAGGTGATGTGTTCTTGTTTATCTCTGTTCATCTGTCCTGCGTCAGGCGGTTTATGCGCGCACTGTGCGGCGAAGATCAATACGAGCGCTATCTCGATCACTGGCATCGTCATCACAGCGGCGCGGGCGCGCCGCTCAGCCGTAAAGCCTTCTTTCGCGAACAGACCGAACGCAAATGGAACGGCGTCAAGCGCTGCTGCTAGCCCGCTTCCGCCAGCAGACGCTCGATCATTCCCAGCGCCTGGCCCTGGTAGCCGCCGCCGAACAGGTTCAGGTGATTGAGTATGTGATAAACATTGTAAAGTGTTTTGCGCACCGGATATCCGGCATCGAGCGCTAATGTTTCACGATACGCCGCATAAAAATCCTGGCCGAAGCCGCCGAACAATTCCGTCATCGCCACATCCGCTTCACGGTCGCCGAAATAACAGGCCGGATCGTATATCAGCCCCTCATTGCGCGAGTTGCTGGCGGCATTGCCGCCCCATAAGTCGCCATGCAGCAATGAAGCGTGCGGGCGGTAATTCTTGAAAAAAGCAGGCAGCAACTCCATCAAGCGTTCGCCTTGCTGCTGCAAGCGCCCTCCATAGCCGTTGCGCGCGGCAAGATCGAGCTGAAAACCCAGACGGTTGGCGCGCCAGAAAGCGACCCAATCCAGCCGGTCCGGGCAAGGCGCATTCGGTTGCGGATTGGTTCCTATCCAATTATCGTCGCGCCAGCCGAAACAGGGTTGAACGATTGCGTGCATTTCCGCCAGCTTTTGTCCCAGATTCCGTGCTGAACCGCCTCCCAGCGCGTTCATGTCCAGCCACTCCAGCACCAATACCGCCTGATTGCCAATGATACCGCAGCAAAGCGGATTCGGCACATTTACGGTATGTGTTGCCTGAATCGCCTGAAGACCAGCGATTTCCGCTTCGAGTATCCCCAGACAGCGGGCAGGCAGACATTTAACGAAGTAATCCCGCTCCCGGCCTTTCGCGCGATAGCTTTCGCCTATACAGCCGCCGCTTACCGGTACTTTTTCCGTTAGATGAAAAGCTTGTCCGGAAGCATCGGCAATCAATTTTTCAAGCGCGCGCAAGCAAACCCCCTGTTATTTTTCGTAAATTTCGATGAAATATACGCCATGCGCGTCGATAGCTGTTGGCAAGTATACAGAACTGCCAGTAAACTCTGAGTGGGCGTACGGATAGGAGTTCAACAATAGCTGTTCCTTCTCTCCGCCGTTATTTTCGCGCATCCGAATCTCTTATCACGAGGAACTCATGGACTACTCCAGCTTTACCCGATTGAAATACGGCATTGCCGGTATTATTGCAAGCACTGCGCTGTTCGGCTGTGCCGATAAAACCACCAAGCCGGAAACGCCGCCCGTTGCCGCAGCTCCGGCTGCAGAAGCGCCAAAACCGCCCGTTGCCGCTAAAAAGCCGGACGCCATCGAAGGCGAACTGATAGTGCTGAAAGCAACGGTTAAAGCCATCAACAAGAAGAAGCGCATTGTTACGCTGCTGGATGAAAACGGCAAGCAGTTCCAGGTAACCTGCGGTCCGGAAATCGAAAACTTTTCGCAGATACGTATCGGCGACAAGGTAACGACCCAGTTCCTCGAAAGCGTCGAAATCGAAGTGACCGCCAGTAAGACCGCACCGCATGCCGACCAATCGGAAACAGTCGAGCGCGCGCCCAAAGGCAACAAACCGGAGCTGCTCGTAGTCGATAAAGTGGAAGTTTACGCTACGGTGCAGAGCATAGACTACAATACCCGGCAAGTGACCCTGCTCGGGCCGGAAGGCAAGGTGCTTAAAGTCAAGGCCGGCCCGAACGTAGAGCGGTTTAACGAAATCAAGGTGAACGATACGGTTATCGCCCGCTTGACAGAAGCTGTGGATGTCAAAGTCGAAGCGCCGGCAAAGGCGAGTAAATAGAGCCGCGCTCGCGCCCCCCTGGATTAATATTCTTTTTCTCCCTGTGTTCTTGTATCGAAGACGCAGGGACTCTCGCCTCCTTAAGTTCAAGTAATGATTAAGTCTCCCCTGTATTCGGGGCCGAGGAACTGTCTTAAACAAGTGAACCCGCAGGTTACGCTATGCATATATCGTAGACAGGCTTATTAAAGGCACCGGCAGCGTACCGTACCCTACGGATTATAGATGTAAGACAAGAGCGTAAAACTTAATCGGAAACATTCTTTCTGTTTCGTATAGCTTTGGCTATGCCGCTCAAATCACGCTGCGTGCCTCAATAACAGAGAGCGTCAGTTTCTAAGCAATACCTTTGATATGATGCGCCTATGACCACGGCATTAATAATGCCCCAAAGAATTCGCAATAGCCGCCACATGACAACCTCGAAAATTTCACCCCATAACCATAAGCGCTGCATAGACAGCGCAATGAGCAATGCCGAACAGTTATGCGCGCAAAGAGGTTTGAGGCTTACGCCGATACGTCGCAAGGTCTTCGAGTTGATTTGGGAAAGTCATCAGGCGGTGAAAGCCTATGACTTGCTGGAGCGTATCCGTCCGTTTGAAATGTCCGCCAAACCACCCACCGTATACCGTGCGCTGGAATTTCTGCTGGATTTGGGGGTTATCCATCGCGTTGAAAGCCTCAATGCCTTCATAGGCTGCATCGATTCGGGACGCACCCACGAACAGCTTTTACTGATTTGTACGGAATGTCAACAAGTGACCGAATGCTCCGCGCCGGAAGTCATGGGCGCACTCGCTGCCGAAATCCGCATGCAGGGTTTTAGCGCGCGCCAGAAAAGCATCGAGATTCACGGTACCTGCAGGACTTGCGCGCAAAACGCCGATACTAAAGACACCCTGCCGTCATAGACATCTTGCTCTCACCAAGGCGCGCAGGCGAGCGCGTGAGCGCTAGCCTTCAGATGGAAGCTCTTTTGAAACCGCTTTGTAGGCAAGGACTTTAGCCCGCGATCGCCCTTTTGTCGCGGGCTAAAGCCCGCTCCTACGAAATAGGCAACGCGAGCGGAATAGCTACCGTACTATTTATTGGCCATGAACTCGGCCATCGCATTGGCGCGATCTGCGGCGACAGCCTGCACATGCAGGCGCTTTCCGATCATGCTCATATAATCCGCGGTAGCCGGCAAATATTTGGCTATGAAATCCTCGCCATACATTTTTTGCGTCGTCATCGAAATCAGGCCGAAATGTATCCAGGCGACACTATCAGCAGCGGTGTAGACGTTTCCTCCGATATATGGTGAAAATTTCGCCAGTTTGGACAATCCCTTCAAACTGAGCTCCAACCTCTCCCTGACTTCGGTCCTGGTTTCATCCGATGCGGTGCCGCCGAAAAAGGCCGCCTTGTATAAACGGCGCGCGATCAACTCGACATTCAGTTCAACATGCTGTATCAATTCGCGGCATTTCGCGCGTTGGAACGCATCACGCGGATAAAGCGGAAGCTCCGTATAACTATCTTCGAGGTATTCGAGAATAGCCTGCGATTCCGATAAACAGCCGTGTTCGGTCTCTATAAAAGGGACCTTCCCCAAAGGCGAACGCGCCAGCAGAGCTTCGTCCTGTGACGGATATACCAGCTCCTCGCTGAATGCTATCTGTTTTTCCAGCAACACCAGTTTGATCTTGTTGTAATAGTTGCTTAAGCCAAAACCGCATAACTTAATCATCATCATCTCCTGAATATCCATCCAAACCGGTCATGACCGGACAGTAAGCGATAATATCCGAATCGTTGCCGTTCAACCATAAAAAAAGCCCCGGCGCCATGGCGTCCGGGGCTTTTTAACGAGTAGCGGGGATCAGTTGGGCACAACCACAAAATAGCCCAGAATCAGATAGCACACGACAGCAAGCGCAGCGTGGGCAAACACGATACCTTTCGGCGCTACGCCGGTTTTATGCTTGCGTATCGAAAGCACCAAACCCAGAGCGATAATAACGACCGCCAGGCCGATATTGATAAACACGCGAGTATCCCCTTGCAGCGCGTCCAGAATGACCAGCGCTGAGCCGATCACCGCCAGTATGGCATGAGCGACAGCGAACTGACGATCCGATGGACGTCCCTTAAAGTGGTCGACGGCCAAAAACAGGCCCATAATTGCAACCAGGGTAAAAACTAACAGTGCAAACAATAACATTATTAACTCCAAAGGAACTATTATTAAACAATATTTTACAAATGTGCCTTAAAAGAGTAATGTTTTTTAAAACAACAAACAATGGGACAATTTGTCGCACCGGTGTCTAACCGTTGAATCGCAACGAATCCGTTACATGCGGCGCTATCGTCTCATACATCAGCGCATGCAGTTTCGGGTTTGCGCCCAGAATATTTCCTGTTTCAAAGAGTTTGTCGCCTTCCTCAAAATCGGTAACGATACCGCCAGCTTCCTGTATCAACAGGATCCCGGCAGCAATATCCCAGGGCATCAAGCCGATTTCCCAGAAGCCATCAAGCCGTCCGCAGGCGACGTATGCCAGATCCAGGGCGGCGGAACCGGCGCGGCGAACGCCGGCGGCGTCTTTCATCAAATCACGGAACATGCCAAAGTAGGCATCGTTATTGCTTTGTTCCTTGAATGGAAATCCCGTTCCCAGCAAAGCGCCTTCGAAAACCAATTGTTTGGTCACGCGTAAACGGCGATTATCCAGCATCGCGCCGCCGCCGCGCTTGGCGGTAAACAATTCCTGGCGTAATGGGTCGTAAATGACGCCGCACTCGATCCTGTCCCGGTGTAGCAGCGCTATGGAAACGCAAAATGCGGGAAATCCGTGCAGGAAATTTGTTGTGCCGTCAAGCGGGTCGATCACCCAGGTATATTCACTCTTGCCAAAGCCCTGACGGCCACCTTCTTCTCCGAGAAAACCGTGTTGCGGATAAGCTTTATGCAATATGTTGACTATTTCCTGTTCGGCCTGTTTATCGACTTCGCTGACAAAATCGTTACGGCTCTTGGCCGTTATGTGGAGCGTATCCACGCGATCCAGATAACGCATAATTAAGTCGCCTGCTGCGCGCGCCGCTCGCACCGCCATGTTAAGCATTGGATCCATTATCAACACCTGTTGCTAGTGATTAAACTGAAGTCGGCCTAGATTAGCAAATTTCTGCTAATATCGTCGCTTTTTTACGCGATCAAAGAGAGAAGCTTCTTGCTGGGAAACATTCGTATCGTCATGGTGGCGACCAGTCACCCTGGAAATATCGGCGCAGCGGCGCGGGCAATGAAAAACATGGGATTGCACGATCTCGCTCTGGTTACGCCGAAGCTGTTTCCCCATGAAGAAGCCGACGCGCGCGCGGCGGGCGCTGACGACATCCTGAAAGCCGCAAGGGTTTTCAACACTCTGGACGATGCCATTCAGGACAGGCATCGCGTCATCGGGGCCAGTGCTCGCCTGCGTACCATACGCTGGCCGCAATTGACCCCGCGCGAATGTGCTGCTTCGATCGCGGAAGGGGGAAGCGCTCTTAAAAGCGCCATCGTATTCGGGAGAGAACACGCCGGTCTTACCAATGAAGAACTGGAACGCTGCCATTATCTGCTAAACATACCCTGTAATCCGGATTTCAGCTCCTTGAATGTCGCCGCTGCGCTGCAGGTTGTCAGTTATGAGCTGTTTCAGACCAGCCTGGGCGCGCCGCTTCAAACATTGGAAAGCGACATCGAACCTGCAACCGGCGAGGAAATGGAATCCTTCCACGGCCATTTGATTCAAACCCTGTTCGACATCGGTTTTTTACATGAACGTAAAACTTCGCCGGCTCTCACCCGGCGCTTACGGCGCATTTTCAATCGCGCCGCGCTGGAAAAAACCGATATAAATATCCTGCGCGGCATATTGACGGCGGTGCAGATCAGAACACGTATGGGGAAGCCGCCAACGCCGTAACGGCGATGGGTTTACGCTGCCCCTGTGATACCCGGGACGCGAATGAATTGCTGTTGTAAAAAAACCATGGGCCAGTTGCAAGCCAGCTTATTCAAACTATCAAATCTCATATAAATATCCGATTATTATCCGACCGCAAAATGCAGCTTCAAGCCCGTATCCTCAAGCCCGACAAGATGCGGAGGGAAAAGCACCAATGATTCCAACAGCTCAAAGGCTTTAATCAACTGGATAGTTACGAACTAAATTTAGTCATGACGTGCTTAAAAGCCAGTACAACACTAAGCCAAGGTGCCGCTACTGCGGTTTCGGGCAAGATAGTCATAAAGCACGCTGCCATAAGGTAGCGTCAGGTCGGCAATATAATGAGTACCGTTGATCACTTTCCTTACCGGTAGATCCGCAACCGGCGCGTTGACGTGCGGCACCAAATGCAGTCGTGCCGGACCGCGCCAAGCGCCTTTGATTTCGATGCTGAAAAGCTTATAAACAACCAGCTGTGCGATCGCCAGCGTTCCGTCGACATCGGGAACCAGCTTAAGATTGACCTGTGACTTGCTCAACTTTTCAGCTATCGCAACGGCATCCCTGCCGCCAGGTTCGATCAGGTTTTCATGCTTGTAGCCCATGGTGCCGAGCGCGACCCGTTGACCGGCATAATCGAGCGTGCCGGTCAGCGTATCACCGGCCACATGCAATGCCGGGTTGGCGTATTTTTTCGGAAAGCCCCAAATCTCGCGTCCCCCGGCCAGCGGCGGATCGCAATCGAGATACATCTGCGCTGTGAAGTTGACGGCTTCGCCGCGATAGGCGCAGGGTATGACCACGCCCGATTCGGTGTAATCGCCGAAGCCGGAACTGTCCGGCATGCGGATGAATTCGTAGCATACGGTGTTGCTGCCATCGGGCTCCAGCGGTTCCGGCACCGCTTCGCGGATAGCTTCCGGATCGGATTCGTAAGTGATGATCAAATATTCCCGGTTGACGAATCGATACGGGCCGTGTGGATAGCTGGGGCTTGCAATCGGCATCGAAGGTTGTTTCAGGATTTCCGCTATTTTCATGACTGCTTGCGTCCTTTGTTGGTTAATGCGCCGTCCAGCCGCCATCAACGGGTACCGCCGCGCCGGTTATCTGCGCGGCTGAATCGCTGCACAGGAATACAGCCAATGCGGCGATCTGTTCGACGGTGACGAATTGCCTGGTCGGCTGCGCGGCTAACAACACGTCGCGGATAACCTGTTCTTCGGTCATGTTGCGCGCTTTGGCGGTGTCCTTGATCTGCCCTTCCACCAGCGGCGTCAACACATAACCCGGACAAATCGCGTTGCTGGTGATGCCGGACTCGGCAAGTTCCAGCGCGACGGTTTTCGTCAAGCCCAGCAATCCATGCTTGGCCACTACATAGGCTGATTTGAACGGCGAAGCTATCAGCGAGTGCGCGGAACCGATATTGATGATCCGCCCCCAGCGATTGGCTTTCATCCACGGCACAGCGGTGCGGATCGTATGAAACGCGGACGACAGATTGATTGCGAGTATGGCGTCCCATTTATCGATAGGAAACGCCTCTATCGGCGCAACTTTCTGAATACCCGCGTTGTTGACAATAATATCCACGCTGCCGAAGCGCTGTTTGGCTTCTTCCAGCATCGCGGCGATCTGTTCGGGCCGGCTCATGTCCGCGCCGTTATATATCACACGCGCGCCGGTCGAGGACGCTAGTCCAGCGCGGGTTTTTTCGATTTCATCCGCATCGCCCAGCCCATTTATCACGATGTCTGCTCCAGCTTCAGCCAGTCCTTGCGCAATCCCCAAACCGATGCCGCTGGTGGAGCCGGTTATTAAGGCCACTTTATTTTTTAGCACGTCGTAGTCTCCGTTACCTGTCTGTAGATTGCGTTTCAAGGCGAGAGCGCATCTCTATCCTAGCCGATGATACCGCGGTTTAGATGAAAAGCTCATCCAACCCGCATTGCCGTAGCATGCTCCGCAGGTTCCCCCGCCTTCGCCCCGGTGGGAGAGGCGGGTTGGCGTTCGCTACGCGATTTGCATGCTAACAGCATTGCGGACAGGAAAGGAAGCTCCGCTTAATATAACGGCTCTCGATAGAACATCAGAAAACAGCCTATCAGCAGCATGGCGGCCATCGCGATAAAACCGGCGATACGTCCTTCCAGAGTCGAGGCCTGCGAAGGCTGGGTATCGGCGGAAACGCCGGCAAGTCGAAGTTCGAGCCAGCGACCGCTGGCCATGATGACCGCCAGCAGTCCCATGCTGGTATGGGTGGACTGTATCAGAAATTCGCTTTTCAGCTCGAACTGCGCGTGCGCATGCGTCAGCAACAGGATGCCGCCGAATGCGCACAGCAGCGGGAAAATGTACTGCAGTTTGCGCGTATGATCGCTGGTGCGCGCCTGCATTTCTATGCTTCCGAGCACAAACAACAGTATGGTTGCGATTCGGTGCTGAAATACTTCGCCGTTACCGAAGGTGCTTTCCCAAAAGCCGATCGGACCCAATGGCCAGGTTTCGGCGTCGCTGCGGAAAAACAGGAAAATGCCCAGACCGATGAAGCCGACCGGCCAGTAATTTGCCCAGCTGAAACGGCGCACATAGGACAGCATTGCAGTCAGGCTCATTACTGTCAGGAAGATGCCGGCAATATTGTGGTTGTAATCCGACCATTCGGCGCCCGCGACCGAAGGCACCTTGTTGACGACCGCGACGCGGCCCGGCTCCGCCGCCATCAAAGCCTCATGCGACGGCGAGTGTATCTTGGGCAGGCGCGGCATGAACATCTGCACCACTTCCTCGACCGTGGCGGTGCGATCGGGGATATCGATGGACGGTGGCTGCGAAGAAAGCGTCGCGGCGATAAATAATATGCCGACCAGTATGAAAGTTTCCGCCTCTATGTAATAAGGAACGCGCGTATTGAGGCTATCGTTGCGCGCATTTTCCCGCCAGCGTCTGCCGGCGCGGTTATTCAGCCAGGCGAAACCCAGCGCGACGACAAGCAGACTCGCCTTGGTTACCACCAGGCCGCCGTATCCCGTTCCGAATAAACCGTTCCAGCTGCCGATATAGGTCCAGGCCAGCGGCAGCCCGGTTATCAGCAGCAATATTACGGAAAAGATGCCCAGATTGGCAAAGCGGCTGATTGCCAGCGGCCATAGGCCTCTCGCTCCGGCATCCTGGCGGCTGGTGCGCCATAATATGAGGAGCTGCGCCACGCAACCGAACCATATCGCCGCCGCCAGCTGGTGTGCGACTGTAATTATCATCAGCATTTCACGGTCTTCGAAACGTCCGACCGCATGCACCAGCCAGGCGCCGCTGATTACCAGCGGCAGGGCCAGCCATCCCGTAACGCGCCACAATGACTGCGAAGCGGGGGCCGTCTGCAACTGTTTGCCTGCCTGCAGCAGCGCCAGCGCCAACACGAAACGCAGCAGTCCGGCTTTGAACTGCACTGTATTGGCATAAGCCAGCCATGGCAGCTCGCCCAGGGTGGACCACAGCACCAGGCCTTTGATCAGCAGCTTGATGCCGACGGTGATCGCCAGCGATTTCGAACCGAAATTAAGCAGACGAACGCTGCTGAGCACCACGCTGTCGGAAGCGCTGCCGGGAGAAAACACGCGAAGAATAAAAAAACTCCATAGCACGCTGCCGACCACCAGCGCGTAGCTGATGAGCATCAAACCGCCCAGGAAGTCGTCGATAAAATTGGCAAGGCCCTGCATGTACATGGCGTGCTACCGTTTTGGCGCTACGTGGAAACGAAGGACATCTTCAGTCAAATGGCCGTCGGCCGCGAAGACCTTGTATTTGATTGCATAATCGCCTTCGGCCAGCGCCGGCAGGTGTATCAGCATCTCGCCCGGTTTCTTGCCGTTATTGATCTCAACCGGCTGATAAACATCGCCGGCGCTGACCAGGTATACGCGGGATAAGGCCAGTTCGATTCCGGAGTTGAAATACAGTATGACTTCAGTCGCCTTGCCGACCGGTATCGGCGTGGTGCGCAACGATGACTCGGTGACGACGGCATGCGCCTGAGCCTGTTCCGGCAGCGCGGCGGCCAAAGTTAAAACCGCGCATAAAGCGGCCGAGCTGAATGCCCGGGTCATTATCATCGGTAGTCGCATTGAGTTCATTGCTTTTTCCTCGTCATTGCTGTTTGCAGCCATGTGGCTTGATTTATTATTAATCAGTTGGAGCCCGCTTTTGCCTTAAGCGCATGGCCGGCGAGATTTTTACCCAGCTCCCAAATGGCCCCGCCGACTTTCTGCGTATCGCCGATCACAGTATCCATCGCGCTCAAAATCCAGTCTTTATCCTTATCGTTGACAACCAGGGGAGGCAGGAACTTGACGACGTTCATGCCATGTCCGGCAACCTGACTGAGTATCCGGTGATTTTTAAACAGCGGAATAGTAACGGTTTGGCTGAATAATCCCTTGTTGGCCGCTTCCAGAGTCAGCCAGGCCGGTTTACGCAACAGGCTGTCCGGCGCGCCGAATTCCACGGCGATCATCAACCCCTTACCGCGGACTTCCTTCAGAAAGTCGTACCTGGGTATCAGCGCCTGCAAGTCGTTAATGATTTCCGTTCCGATTCTGGCGGCATTCTCGACCAGCTTTTCTTCTTCAATGACGTTGATGGTCGCCAGTCCGGCCGCCATCGCCATGTTGTTCTTGGAGAATGTGGAACCGTGAACCACGGCTCTGTCCATGCGGTTGAACACCGCGTCCATGATATGCTGCGTCATCGCCACCGCGCCGACCGGTATGAACCCGCCCGACAGCGCCTTGGCCATCAGTATCATGTCAGGCTCCAGGTTCCAGTGCTCTATGGCCCAGAATTTTCCGGTACGGCCGATGCCGGTCTGTATTTCATCGGCTACGAACAGCGTCCCGTATTTTTTGCATAAACGCGCCGCTTCCTGCCAATAGTTGTCGTCAGGAAGGTTGACGCCCTTGCCTTGAATGGGCTCAAAGATAAATGCGGCCACATCGCGCCCGCTCAACGCCTGTTCCAGCGCGGCCAGATCGTTGAACGGCACGGAGGCGCAAGCCGGAAGCAACGGCCCGAAGCCTTCCTTGAACACTTCTTCGCCGTTCAGCGACAACGCGCCCAGCGTCAGGCCGTGAAAAGCATGATCGCAGTAGATGATTTTTTCCCGGCGCGTGCTAAAGCGGCTGAATTTGATCGCCGCTTCGACTGCTTCGGCGCCGGAGTTGCAATAAAACATGCGCGTCAGTGCGGGTGGACACAGGCTCAGGATTTTCTCGGACAGCAGGCCGCTCAGCAGAGAAACATCCATTTGCACCATGTCGGGCAAACCGGCGTCAAGCACATCCTTTAACGCCTGCACGACCACAGGATGGTTGCGCCCCAGCGCGAACACGCCGAATCCGCTCAACAGGTCGAGATATTCGTTATTCTGCTCGTCGTACAGGTACGGCCCGTTTGCGCGCGTGTAAACGCGGTCGTAGCCTATGGTTTTCAGCACTTTAACCATCTGGGTATTGAGATGTTTGTCGTGCAGATCGAAGTTTTCACCTGCTCGATCCTTGATGATTTGTGCGATGGATAGTGTCATGACGATTCCTTTTCGATCTCAGTTTGTTGCGGCGCCCTGCTTGCGTTTGATATGCCATTCGCTGAACGCCGGCAGCACCACCAGCGCGCATATCAGCGTCCACAACAGGCCCAGCGCCAACAGTATGCCCATCGACGCCGTGCCGCGGTGCGGCGTGAAGGCAAGGCTGCTGAAGCTCCATATGGTGGTCAGCGCGCCGTAGAAAACGCCGCGCGCCTCGCTGGTGTCGAGCAGGTTTTCTTCCTGCGTGCGCAAATAATGCAGGCGATGCGCCATGTGGATGCCGCTGTCGACGCCGAGGCCGAACAGCAGCGGCAATGCGATGATATTGGCGAAATTGAACGGCACGTTGAATATCACCGTGCAGGCCGCGGTAAACAGAGCCGCCAGCAATAATGGCAGCAATACAAGCAAAGTATCCTTGATGTTGCGCAATATAACCAGCAACAGCAGCGTGATGGCGACCAGCGCGATTTCAAACGCCTGTACAAATGCATCGACGACGGTCGTCATCGATTCCAGGTAGGTTACCGGCAGATCGGTCACATCGGGATCGATTTGCTGCGCGTCCCGGATGAACTCGCGCATGCTGTCCAGGTCGTTCATATCCTTTTTCGGGAATAGCTGGATGCGGTATAAACCTGCCGGACTCAACCAGCGTTGCATCAATTCTCTGGGCAGGCTATCCGGATTGACGGTCTCCGCGTTCAGGCTGAGCGCAAGATTGTTGATGGTCGCAGGCAGCTTGCCCAGTATGCTTTGCTGTAATTGTTCCAGTTCGATCCGTCTCGCTTCCGGCGCGAGCTGATCCAGTTTTCCGATATAGGCCGTCAGCGTTTCGTTGAGCGGCTGTATGTGGGCGGCGTCCGCCTGTTGTTTTGCCGGACGCGCAACAAGCGCTCGCTGGAAATTCTGCAGGGTATCGAAACCGGCTCCTTGCGGGTTGAGTGGGGCAAAGTTGCTCAAACTGGAACCGAGCAGCAGATTCATTTCTTCCATCAAGTCCAGCTTTTCCTGCTGATTGCCGGGTATGAAATCCATCAGGGTTTGTACTCGGTCCACGGTTTCCAGTTGCGCAAAGCGGCGGCTTTTTTCGCGCGCTTCCTGCTCGCTGCCGGCCAGCGCCGTCAGCGTCATCGGCGAGGTATCCCTGGATTTAAGCAGATATTTGAAGGTCTGCACCGATTCGGTAGTGGGATCGCGCAGGTTGATCGGGTTAAAGTCGACTTCAACCCGCGTCATCAGGATCAACGCGCCCAGCGTCATGAAGCCGGTGATATAGCGGATTTGACGCGCGTAAGTCAGCGGCCAGTTGGTGCCAAAAAAGCTTTTGCGCGCGCGCTTCTTCGGCTTTTGATCTATCGGCATCAGTTTTATCAGCGCCGGCAACAGGGTAAAGGTGGTCAGCAGCGCGATAAACATGCTGGTGCCGGCGATGACGCCGAGTTCGGAAACGCCGACATAGCTGGTCGGAATAAAGGCGTACAGACCGATCGACGCGGTGATCGTGCATAATATCAGCGACGATCCGGTCGAGGTCAAGGTATGCAGCAACGCGTCGCGCTGGTTTTCGCCGTAAAGTATCAATTCGCGATAGCGCAGACAGAAATGCGAGGAGTAGGCGTCGCCCATGCCGATGAACAAGACGGCGAAGGCCATGGAAATCAGGTTAAGGTGTCCGATTGCCACTGTCGCGAAACCCAGCGAATAAACCAGGCCGACCGTCAGCGTCAGAAACGTCGCGAACATCAGCTTGAAGGAACGGTAGGCAAACCACAACGTGGTGCAAACCATCAGCAACGAAACGATGCCGGCGGTCGCGGTGCTCTGGCTCAGGGTCAGCAGTTCTTCGTATTCGAGTACCACTTCGCCGGTCAACAGCATCCTGACATCGGCCAGATCGCCTTGCAAAACCTGTGCTTTTACCGCATTGATCGCGTTAACGGCCTGTTCGGCAGGCAGAAATTCCTGTTTGTGCAGGATAGGCTTTACCAGCAGAAAGCGTTTGGTAATCCCTAAGCCGTTTTTCTGATCCAGCATCAGCTGTTGCCAGGATAACTGGTAGCGCGAGCCATCCAGACGCGCCTGTATTCCTTCACGTATGTTATCGAGCAGCGGGTTAATGTCCATTTCCGCGGTATCGCCGTCCTTGTCGAGGGCTTGCCCCAGCACGCCGAACAAGCCTCGCAGGCTGTCGTCGCGCGCCAGCCGTCCGATAAACGGCTGCGCATCGGCCAGCTTGATCGACACCCGGCGCAACTCGCCGGTATCGAGGTACAGCATGCCGTTGCGCGTAAAAAACGCCCCTTCATCGGGGATATAGACCGATTCGATAGCTTCGGGTTTGGCGCGCAAGCCTGCCGCCAGAGCCTCGACCGCTGCGTTGGTTTCTTCGGGGGTTCTGCCTTCGATCAGCAGCAGCGCCGTACCCAGATCCTGCGGAAACGCGTGCTCCAGGCGATGATTGTTCTTCTGGAACGGCAAATCGGGAGAAAACATGTCCGCGGTGTTGGTATCCACGGTCAGGTTGTCCGCCGTATATTTGCCGATAGCGGCGCATGCAACCAGCGCGATCACCACAATCAGCCAGGGATGGTACAGGACTTCCTTTTCCCACCAGTGTATGGCTTGCACAAGCAGGTTAAAGCGGGATTTGCGCATGATGTCGGAATGGAGAAAAAAGAGCAGGATACAACAGTCTTGCCTAAACTCAAGCGTTCATGTAAATACGAACTGCGCGCAATGTTCTCGCCGCCGCCGAAAAATGCCGTCCGAGCCTGATCAGCGCCGCGATTTCCGCCGGTTTCAGCAGAACATGGCGCAACAGGAGCGGCAGGTGAATGTTTCCGTTTTCACCGCTTGCGGCAAGCACCGATGCAGGCACGGTCATCGCCGCGGTATCGGCGATTGCGCGCACCGCCAGAAACGGCACCTGGTTTCTGGCTGCGCATCGGGCTACCGCGCCGCTTTCCATGTCGACAGCCAGTGCGCCGTAACGTTGCAGCAACCCGGCTTTCGCTTGCGGTGTCGCCACGATTTGCCTGCTCTCCACCAGCGCGGCCTGATGGATATTTAAACGGCTTGCGCTCAGCTTTCCGGCGAGCCGGTTTCTTAATTCATCATCGGTGGGTCGCACCGAGCCGTTATACTCGATCACATGGCTGGCCAGCACCAGAGCGCCCGGCATAAGAGCGCTGTCAAGCGCGGCAGCGCAGCCCCAGCTTACCAGGAAACCCGCCCCTTCGGCCAGCAGGCGCCGGGCGGCTCGTTCTGCGGCCTCCGGTCCTACGCCCGAAAACGCCATCAGACTGCCGTCCTCCAGTCGGATGCATTCTCCGATGCGCACGCGCGTTTTTGTCAGACTGCCGCACTCGGCTTTGAGCGCAACAAGAAATCCGGCTTTGTTCACGCCACCGAACAAATATCGTTGCGGTAACGCGCCAGCGCCCACAACGGGAAGAATTTATCGTATCCGTGGTACTTCAAATAAAACACCTTCGGAAAGCCGGGCGCGGTAAAGCATTGATCTTTCCAGAAACCGTCTGCCTGCTGATGTTTTATCAGGTAATCGACGCCGGCTTTTACCTCGGGAGACTCGGCTTCTCCTGCGGCGAGCAGCGCAATCAGCGCCAGACCGGTCTGGAATGCGGTGCTGGTATGAAAGTCGCCGCGCGTTGCGTCGTCGTGATAACTCTCGTTGCCTTCTCCCCAGCCGCCGTCCGAACGCTGTTTGCTCTTCAACCAGGCGACGGCGCGCCGGGTGCTGGGATCGTCGGTCGAAACGCCGGCGGTTTCGTAAGCGAGCAATACCGACCAGACGCCGTAGATGTAATTGGTGCCCCAGCGCCCGAACCAGGAGCCGTCGGCTTCCTGCTCGGCTCTGAGGTAATCTATGCAGCGATCCAGCACCGGTCTGAACTCCGGTTTTTGTTTCGCCAGCTTGCCGAGGAACATCGCGCACCGTCCGCTGACATCGGCTGTCGGCGGGTCGAGCAACGCGCCGTGATCGGCGAACGGGATGTAGTTCAGATAATAATGGGTATTGTCGACATCGAATGCGCCGTAGCCGCCATTGCCGGACTGCATGCCGCCTATCCAGGCGCCGGCGCGATCGACATTCTCGTCAAACTCCTGTTCGCCGGACTGAATCAGCGCATGCGCGACCACGGCGGAATCGTCGACATCCGGGTAATAGCTGTTGCCGAACTGGAAGGCCCAGCCGCCGCCGGACAGGCCGGGACGCTTCACCTGCCAGTCGCCCGGCTCGTCATGCAGTTGCTTGCTTGCCAGCCAGCGCAGCCCATGACGTATCTGTTCGCGGAGAGCGGGATCGTCTTCGTAGCGGTCGACTTCCTGCAACGCCAGCGAAACCAGCCCGGTATCCCAGATCGGCGATACGCAGGGCTGACAGTAGGCGCTGTCCTCGTTGATTACCAGCAAACGCTTGATCGATTCCAGTGCAACGCGGCGCTGCTCGTTATCCGGAGGAATGCCGAGGTAATCCATGGCTTCATAGGCATTGACCATTGCCGGAAAGATGGCTCCCAGCCCGTCGTAGCCATTGAGACGCTCGGTGAACCACTCGTGTGCGCGCTGCGTGGCTTTTTTGCGCATGGATGAGGGAATCAGCGGTTCCAGCATGCGTCCGGTGCGCTCCAGAGCCAGAACCATCTTGCCCAATGGGGTTTTGACGTGCGAGAAGTAATTTTTTTCCTTCTCCGGCGCAGTCACGAACAATTCGCGCACATCCACTTTTCCCGGATTGCGCGCCTTGACGCGATAAGTGCACAGAATCAGCAGCGGCACCATCACCGTGCGCGACCAGTAGGAGATTTTGTCCAGATGAAACGGGAACCATTTCGGCAGCAGCATGATTTCAACCGGGATAAACGGCACGCCGCGCCACGGAATCTGCTCGAACATCGCCAGCATGATGCGTGTGAATACGTTGGAGCGGGCTGCGCCGCCTTGCGCGAGTATCCATTCGCGCATGCGCTTCATGTGCGGCGCGTCGATTGAATCGCCCGCCAGCTTCAGTGCATAGTAAACCTTGACCGTGCAGCTGATTTCGCCCTGACCGCCCTGGAATAACGGGTAGCTGCCGTCGGCGCTTTGGCGTCCACGCAAAAAATTGGCTATTTTCGCCTGCAATCCGGCGTCGATTTCATCCATGTAGTGCATCATCAGGATGTATTCGGACGGTATGGTGCAATCCGCTTCCAGCTCGAATACCCAATAGCCTTCGGCGTGTTGCAGGCCGAGCAGCTTTTCTCTGGCGCGCGCGATGGCTTCGTCCAGAGGAGAGTCTTTTAACGAACCCAGCAGGGCGGCATCAAATCGGGTAGTCGTCGCTTGTTTTAACATGTTGGGAGTGTTCTTCACTTGAAATCCTTGGGTTTGTCCTTCCTGCGGTGGCTCATACCTGTTGGCTGCCAACGCGCGCGGTTTCGGTGGAAGCCATGGGTAGCCTTGCGCCGGCCAAAGTAAAAGCCAGTTTTAACAGCGTATCGCTGGAGCGCGTAACGCGAGTGGTCAGTATCGTCGCCTTAACGCTGGCGCGGGTAATTTTCACCTGGGAAGACTCGCTGAAATCGAGATTTCCGTTTACCTTGCGCAGCGTGAGTACAGCCATGCCCAGCGCCCACAGGCAAAACTCGCGCATTCCGGACTCATGGACGGGTATCAACAACGTATATTCGAGCGCATTGCGTAAATGCGCATGGGCTATGCCGATCAGTTGCACGAATCCTTCACGGAATCGGGGATTGTTGTGATGCGGTTTCAAATGCTTCAGGTCGAATCCGGCAGCGTCGAAAATCTCGCGCGGCAGCCAGCATACGCCTCTGGCGTGATCGTCCCAAAGATCCTTGAGTATATTGGTCATCTGCAGGCCCTGACCGAAAGAAACGGCCAGTTCCATCATGCGTTCGCGGTGCGCCGCGATTTCCGGCGAATAGTGGCAAAACAATCGCGTCAGCATTTCGCCGACCACGCCGGCGACGAAGTAGCAGTAGCGGTTCATTTCCGCCAGGGTTTCAACGCCGTAACGCAGGTCGCGGTCCTGAAATTCGGCCATCCCGGTGCCCATGATGCGTACGCATTCGCTCAGTGCTTCGCGTTGCGGCGCATCGAAGCCATGGGTAATCGCGATCACGCGCGGAATCAGGCGGATCAGCTCATGCTCCGCAGAAATGGTTTGCGCGGACAGCAGCGGCGCAAGCTCGGAGGCGAGCGCGGCGGGATCGTCGTCGCCGGCAACGACACGCGTGAACTGCTGACAAAACCGCCGTTTCTGCAGGTTATCCAGCGAAACTTCATCCTCTATGGTATCGACGATACGGCATAGAAGATACGCGTTGGATACCGGCTTCGCCAAACCTTCCGGCAGCCGCGGAATTGTCAGCGCAAACGTGCGCGAAACGCCCTCAAGCAGCCATGACTGCAGTGCATCGTCGCCCAACTCATTCTGACAGGGTATCAATACACCACTGCGATTTTTGCTCATATCTGCATCAACCTGTTGTTTTAAGTCCAACTTTTCTCCTGCAGCATGGGTATACACACACTACCCCGCCTTGTGCGCAAGGGTTAGGACGATGGGGTGAATGTTGTTGGTTTTCTTCGGCATTATCGCACGCTTCCTGCTGGTTTTGCCCCCATCCTTGCCTTCACCCGTAGGGAACGGAGTTCAGAGTCTGACTCTTCAACATGCCTGTGCCGCCATATGGAGAGTACTTGATACCCCAAATCCGGAGTCGATAGTCGTTAAAATTTTATACTTTTAATATTTTGCGTCAAGTCGTTGTTGCATTTATGGCAAAAACGTTGCCAAAATACAACTGAAATCGCTTTTCTTGTGTGACAATAGCGCGAAGCGTTTCGGAATACCTTATAATCGAGTATTGCTCTTGCGTATTCCAAAGTATTTTACTCGGGAATAGGGTACTATTCGCAACACTTGCCGAATATATCCGATGTTCCGCCATAGAGCGATGCCCGCGTCGCCGGAGATTAAACCAGGAGATAATACAGAATGAGTGTCCCTTTACGTCAACAAATCAGCGTAGCATCCTACCTGTTCAAGCAAAAAATCAAAGGCGTCAAACGCTACCCGTTAGTGCTCATGCTGGAACCGTTGTTCCGTTGCAATCTGGCCTGCGCGGGCTGCGGCAAAATCGATTATCCGGACGATATACTGAACAAGCGGCTCAGCGTGGAAGAGTGTCTTGCCGCAGTGGACGAGTGCGGCGCGCCGATAGTTTCGATAGCAGGCGGCGAGCCGCTGCTGCACAAGGAGCTGCCGCAAGTGGTTGAGGGCATGATCGCGCGCAAAAAATATGTCTATCTGTGTACCAACGCGCTGTTGCTGAAAAAGCGCATGGATGATTACAAGCCTTCCCCCTATTTTAACTTTTCGATACATCTGGACGGCACGCGCGAGCGTCATGACGCTTCCGTTTGCCAGGAAGGTGTATTTGACAAAGCGATCGAAGTGATCAAGATGGCATTGGAGCGCGGTTTCCGCGTCACGGTGAACTGTACTCTGTTTCAGGGCGAAACGCCCGAGGAAGTTGCTGAGTTTCTCGACTTTACCAAGTCGCTGGGTGTCGAGGCGGTGACCATCGCGCCCGGTTTCAGTTACGAGCATGCGCCGGCCCAGGATGTTTTCATCAAGTTGCGCGAAGGCAGAGAGCTGTTCCGCAAGGTTTTCCAGATCGGTAAAAAGCGTAAATGGAATCTGAATCATTCCAGTCTTTATCTCGACTACCTGGCCGGCAATCAGGATTACCATTGCACGCCATGGGGAAATCCCACGCGCAATGTTTTCGGCTGGCAAAAACCTTGTTACCTGCTGGCCGACGAAGGGAACGCTGCTTCGTTCAAGGCGCTGCTCGAAGAAACTCACTGGGAAAAATACGGCAACACCAAAAACCCCAAATGCGCGAACTGCATGGCGCATTGCGGCTTTGAAGCAACGGCGGTGGAAGACGCGATTAGCAACCCGTGGAAAGCGGTATGGACAGGAATTACCGGTCCGCGCACCGAAGGCCCGATGGCGCCTGAACCGGTACACGAGTGGGAACACAACTCCACCCCCGCCGGCCATCCGCATTTCCAGATACAGGCGGTGGATTAGTTTTGCCGCCATGACCGAAACATCCGCATTGATCATCGTAACGCTGGCGGCTTTTTCCTGGATGGTCGTTCTGCTGCTGCCATGGCGGCCGTGGTTCAATACCGAAGCGCTGGAACCTTCGAAAATTGCCGACGGGTTCGATTTGTCCGAGTTGACCGTGGTGATACCGGCGCGCAACGAAGCTGATGTCATCACGGAAACGTTGCAAGGGCTGGCGGCGCAGGGTACCGGGCTGCGCGTGCTGGTGGTGGACGACAACTCCACCGACGCGACCGCGGAAACCGTGCGAACTACCGGCGGTATTTCCGCAGAATTGATCAGCGGTCAGCCTCTCCCCGACGGCTGGAGCGGTAAGCTCTGGGCGCTGGATCAAGGTGTAAGGCGCGTGGATACGCGATATATCTTGCTGCTGGATGCGGATATCCTGCTAAAACCGGGCATGCTTACCGGAATGGTGAAAAAAATGCGCGCGCATCAGCTTCACTTTCTGTCCATCATGGCGACCCTGCGCATGCACACGCTGTGGGAAAAACTGCTGATGCCCGCGTTCATTTACTTCTTCAAACTAATGTATCCGTTCCGGCTGGCCAACTCTCCCTCGCGCCATTTCTCGGCTGCAGCGGGCGGTTGTATTTTGCTGGAAACACGGTTGCTGAAAGAGATCGACGGATTCACCAGCCTGCGTGACCGGCTTATCGACGACTGTTCTCTTGCGCATAAAATCAAACAGGCGGGATATCGCACCTGGATCGGACAATCGCACTCGGTGATCAGTCTACGCGGCTACGACACGCTCAGCCCAATATGGGAGATGGTCGCGCGCACTGCATACACGCAATTGCACTATTCGATTTTGTGGCTGGCGTTCTGCACCTTAAGCCTGGTGCTGGTATTCTGGGTTCCGCTCGCGGGCTTGGCCTCAACAAACTCCACCATCTTTACATTGGCGCTTTACGCCTGGCTGGGCATGACGGGCAGCTATCTGCCCACTTTGCGATATTACCGTCAACATCCGCTGTGGGCGCTGACATTGCCGATGATAGCCGGACTGTATATGGCGATGACCTGGACGTCGGCGATACGTTATTGGCGCGGCGAACGCAGCCGCTGGAAAAACCGCAGCTACGCCACGCCGGCGCCGCATGACTGATGTCGCTCAATTCCCACCCGGCTTTCTGTGGGGCGCGGCGACCTCAGCTTATCAGATCGAAGGCTCGCCGCTCGCCGACGGCGCCGGCCCCAGTAACTGGCATTTGTTCTCGCATCGCGACGGCACGATAAGCGATGCAAGCAACGGCGACATTGCCTGCGACCATTACCGGCGTTTTGGCGAAGACATCGGTCTCATGCGGCAGCTGGGCTTACAGGCCTATCGCTTCAGCCTGTCCTGGAGCCGCATATTTCCGGCGGGTACCGGTAAAATCAATCAGAAAGGTCTGGATTTCTATCGGCGCCTGTTAAACGCGCTGCTCGATGCCGGCATACAGCCCTATCCGACGCTTTTTCATTGGGATCTCCCTGCCGCGCTGGACGAACGCGGCGGCTGGACCAACAGCGACTGCGCTCACTGGTTAGCCGATTATGCGCAAACCGTGTTTGGCGCGCTGGGCGGGCTGGCGGAAAACTGGACGACATTGAACGAGCCCTGGGTTATTGCCGACGCCGGTTTTCTGGACGGCATTCATGCGCCAGGACACCGGTCTTTGCAGGAAACGCCGCTGGTTGCGCATAACCTGTTGCGCGCGCATGCGCTGGCGGTCCAGGCGTTCCGCGCGGAAAGCAATGGTCGTATCGGCATCGTCGTCAACATCGAGCCGAAATATGCCGCATCGGACCAACGCGGCGATCAGACGGCTGCCGAACGCGCGCACGCCTACATGAATCGGCAGTATCTGGACCCGTTGTTCCTGGGCGGCTACCCGGATGAATTGGCGGAAGTTTTTGGCGATTACTGGCCGAGGCATAACGAAGCCGACATGCGGCTGCTGCGTACGCCGTTCGATTTCCTGGGCGTCAATTACTACACGCGTTCGGTTAATCGCGCAGACGGCAACAACCTGCCGGTTCGAGCCTCGCCGGTAGCGCAGCCGGGTGCGGAATATACGGAAATGGGCTGGGAAGTGTTTCCCCGAGGCCTCAAGGAAACCCTGCTGTGGATCAAGCGGCGCTATGGGGATATCCCGTTATACGTAACGGAAAACGGAGCGGCTTTTAAGGATCCGCCGCTAACCGCGCAAGGCCGTCTTCACGACGCAAGACGCGTCGAGTATTACCGAACCCATTTGAACGCATGCCGCGAAGCAATCGGCAGCGGCGTTAATCTCAAAGGCTATTTTGCCTGGTCGCTGTTCGATAACTTTGAATGGAGTTACGGCTACAGCAAACGTTTCGGGCTGATTCATGTCGATTTCGATACGCAAAAGCGTATTTTTAAAGACAGCGCCTATTTTTTTAGCGAGGCCATCCTTTCAAATGGCGCGAGTATTGATTCCGATTGATACTTCAGCGATACACTTCCCAGGTTTCCAGCAGTAATTGATAAGGCGCGGAGGAAACGCTGACCTCGCCTCGGAACGGGTTATCGACCGCTGCCGTTAAAAACACAACCAGCCCGGAAAAAACGGCCATAACGGCGGTCAAGACCACATGTGTGCGGAAGTGGGAAAAGTGATAGAAGTAAGTAACGAACATACTCAGTATCGCTCCGCTGAAAACGACTATCCATAATACTGCCGGCAATCCGCTGTCCACGGAGTCCAGACGCATGCGACGCGCTTCGACCAAGCGGTTGTAAGCTGCGAAGCCTTGCGATTGCGCAACTTTATCCCGCGCGGTGTCAGGCCTCAGCTCGAGCAGGGTATTTTGCAGGCCCAGCAGAATTTGCCTGCCGCCATGTACCCGCTGCCCTTTTGACTGCGCGGGCCATTCCGAGTCGACTACGAAATGAACATAGGTTTTCAACCGGTTCTGCAGCTCTGTTTTATACGGTTCGGGATAGCTGCTGATATCCTGATAAAAAACGCTGATCGCGCTTGCTTCGCGAGAAACCAGGGTGGAAGCGCTGTTGTAATCCTGCCATGTAGCGACCGCAACCAATCCAAGCAGCAAGCGAAAAAGTCCGCCGACATTGGCATTGTAGCCATTGACGCCGCCTCTGTTGCTCAGATCGGAAAGGCCGAAATGATTCTTGATGTAGCCGCGCGACAGATACAGCCCGCCAATGGAAACGGCCACAAAAAGCGTGACGATCGAAACGCCCAGCTGCCAGGTCGGTATATCGTAAATCCAAAACATTACGCTCTAAACCTCTTTCTAATGATCAGCAATCGACGCTCCAGCCGATCGCTGCGCCTCATCGGCGGACGGAGCCTTCGACACGGAATCGGATGCCCAGGTTTCCAGTAAACGATGGTAGGCGTCAGGAGACACGCTAACCGCGCCTCTGAATGGATTATCGACCGATGCGGCCAGAAACACCATTAATCCAGCCAGCACCGCCAGTGCGGTAGTCATCAGCAAATGACTGCGGAAATGGGTGAAATGATAAAAATAGCTAATAAGCACACTCAGTGCCGCACCCGAAATCACGATGATCCATAATACGACCGGCAAACCGTCATCGACCGCGTCCAAGCGCATTCTATGCGCCTCTATCAGTTTATTGTACGCTTGAAATGCTTCCGCCATTATCAGCTGCTTTCGGCTGTCTCCGAGGTCTACGTCCAGCAGCGACTGCTGCAGGTCGAGTAAAATTTTTCTGCCGCCGTAGAGCAGCTCCCCATGCGCCTGGGCAGGCCATTCGTTGTTAATTATATAATTCACATAAGATTTTATAGTTTCACGCATTTGCGTTCGCTGCGGCTCGGCATAGCTGCCGACATCGACATACAATGCGCCGATCGCGGCTTCTTCGCGCGATACCAGTCTGGACGCATTGTCGTAGTATTGCCAGGAAGCTACAATGACCAAGCCCAGCAATAGTCCATACAAACTGGTAATGCCGCCAAAATACCCGCTGACGGCTTCATTCATGCTCTCAGAGGTATTAAATTTCCTTTTGATATAATCGTTTGATAAAAGCAGACCACCTACAGAAAACGCTACAAAAATAGCAACCGTGGCCAGGCCGAACAGCCAAACCGGCAAATCGTAAATCCAGTAAATCGTCATGATTGTTTTGAAGGTAGACGTAAATCGATTGTAACTATTCAGCATACCTGCTGGAGAGGAAGAGATGTGGGTGTGGGGCGGGCGAGACCTTCTGCGCCCATTGATGGGTGCAGAGAGCTTCCAGGCACGGATTTGCAGCGTCGTTAAAATTCCAACATGCTTCCGCGCGTTTCGACTGGCTTACCTCATTTCCGGCTGCTTCGGTCATGACTCAAAAGCACTCACTGAATAGTTACAATCAATTTATAAAATTTAAATTCTGTTTCTAATTATGGATTTGTCGACCAGGATTCCAGCATCATCCGGTATAAATCAGGAGATATGCTGACTTCACCCCGAAACGGATTGTCGACTGCGGCAATCAAAAAAACCATTATTCCGGTGAAAAGAGCGAACTTACCGGTCAGGATCAAGTGTACTTTAAAACTGGGGAAATGAAAAAAATAGGTTGTGGCTATGCTGACAACCGAGCCGATCAACACTACATACCAAAGCGGGGCCGGCAGGCCGTCGTCAACGGCGTCCAGACGCATGCGGCGCGCGTTTAATACATTATTAAGGGCATGAAATACTTCCGCCTGCAACACCTGCTGATTTATGGTTTTAGGCTCAAACGTAAATATCTCATGATGCAGGCGATGCAGATGCCGCATGCCGTCGTGCGCAACCTGGCCGCGCATCTGCGCGGGCCACTCCGTATCGATAACCGTCGTTAGATAGGTTTTCAGAATTTCCTGCATGTTTTTTGCATAGGGCGGGGGGTAGCTGCTCACGTCAAGATAAAGAGAGCCGACTTCCGCTGCTTCGCGCGTCGCCAAACTGGCTGCATTATTAAAAGCCTGCCAAGTGGCGACCGCTACAAACCCCAGCAAAAGACCCAAAACAGCGCCGATACCGCTAATATACCCGCAAACCGCATTATTGGTTTCGTTCGAAAGCATTAATCTTTCGCGGATAAATCCGTGCGACAGCAGCAATCCGCCCAGGGAAACGAATAAAAAAACCGCTACAGCCAAAACCCCCAATAACCATGTCGGTATATCGTAGATCCAGTACATTCCTACCCCGGAAGAAAAACGAACTCGTTAGTCTGAATTAAAATATAAAATCCGCCTCCGCACCGGGCTTGTCATTCCGGCTGGGAAAGGCGCCACTGTCGGAGACGGGAATTGCTTTCGCTGAATAGCTACTCCTACTGTAATATTTTCATCAGCGCCAAGCCTTTCAGCAAATGGTAAAGAACAAAAAGGCCTACGACCACCATCGCGGTGGTCGTCAACAATTTCCCCGTGTTTTTGATCATGCTCATACGCTCACCCAGTGCAGACTGAAGAAACAAATTGACTGGAAAACCAGTCCGATGCTTATAGAAATGAGGTTAGCATGACCATATGACAGACCGGCGTATGCAGGCGGTCCGATTATAAAAGCAGGTAGGCATCAGGAGATCAGCCGGCTTGCAATAAACTGGACGGGGTGCATCACCTTGATGTTTGCAACATTGCGCGCCTTTAGTCCGGCCCGCAAATGGATTGCGCAGCCTACATTGGATGTCAATAGCAAGCCTGCCGCTGAGCCCGGCGATATCGAGTCCAGTACGTCGTCGCGCAAAGCCGCCGCCATTTCCGGCTGCTCCAGCATGTAACTGCCGGCCGCGCCGCAGCAATATCGATCGGCGACGGTTTGCAACTGCATGCCCGGAATGCGCATCAGCAGTTTCAGAGGATAGGCGCCTGCTTTTTGCGTGTTTTTCAGGGTGCAGGGCGTATGCAGAAAAACTTTGTCCTGGGAGTCCCAAAGCGCCAATTGTACATGCGCCGGCCAGGCAAGGCTATCGAGGAACTGACTGATATCCTGAACCTTGCCGCCGTCCAGTGTACTCATGAGCGCTGAACCGCAGCCGCTGGCCAAGGTAATGACCTTATCGGGTTCATGTTGTTTAAACGCAGACCGGTTGTCCTGCTCAAGCCGCAGTGCGGTTGCGATGTTGCCGCTATGTCGCGCCAGTGCGCCGCAACAGGATTGCTGCGCCGAAACGCGTACGCCTACGCCCAGCGTATTTAAAACGCGTATGGCGGCCTTGACGGTTGCAGCGTCGGCCATTTCGGCCATGCAGCCCGTAAACAGATCCACCCTACAGCGTTCTTCGCCAAGCGCTGGATGGAAGCCCACCCAATCGACCGAGTGTTCCGGGGCGGGCAAACCGTCCATAACAGCAGCAAAACCGGCTGCGCGCGTTCCACCGGCTTTATTCAAAAGTGATCCAAGACGGCTACCCAGTTGTCTTTGCGCCGAGGAGCCCTGTACAAAGCGTTGCAATGCACTCATGCGCAGTTTCGACAGCAGCGACTTTTGCTCGTTCGCGGCGGTCTCGGCCCGGAAGCGGTTGATTAGCTCAGCATAGGGTACATTGGCCGGGCAAGCCGATTCGCAGGCGCGGCATAGCAGGCAGCCTGCTATGTGGCCGTGCAGTCTTTCCGTTTCCGGCAGCTGTCCCGCCGCCCAGGCCTGTATCAGTGCAATGCGGCCGCGCGGCGACTCGTTTTCGTCCTGCGTCTTGTTGTAGGTCGGACAGTGCGGCAGACATAGTCCGCACTTCACACACAGGTCGGTATCCGAAAAGTTGCAATGCGTACTCAATGTCTGAAATGCCTGATACCGGTGAATACCATTGCCATGCCATGCTCGTCCGCGGCCGCTATTACCTCGTCATCGCGCACGGAGCCGCCGGGCTGGATTACCGCTTTGATACCGGCCTTTGCCGCTGAATCTATGCCGTCACGGAAAGGAAAAAAAGCATCCGAAGCCATTGCCGCATCTTTCAGGCTCAGCCCGACGTCGCTTGCCTTCATACCGGCTATGTGCGCGGAATAGATCCGGCTCATTTGTCCGGCACCGATACCTATGGTCTGACGGTCCCGGCAAAACACAATCGCGTTGGATTTGACGAATTTTACCGCTTTCCAGGCAAACAGCATATCCTCGATCTCGCGCTCGCTGGGCTGACGCTTGCTGACTATCCGCAGTTGTTCGCGCGTCAATCGGCCTCTATCGCGTTCCTGCACCAGCAAACCGCCGGTAACTTTCTTGAAATCCCAGCCCGCCGCTGTTTCGTCTCGCCATAATCCGCTTTCGAGAACGCGGACATTGGGCTTTTTCGTCAACAGCGGCACGGCTTCCGTAGAGACTGCAGGCGCGATGATGACTTCGACAAATTGCCGGTCGATAATGGCCTGGACAACCTCGGCATCCAGTGGCTGGTTAAACGCGATAATTCCGCCGAAAGCCGAGGTCGGGTCCACTTTGTAAGCGCGGTCATAGGCATCCAGCAACGTTGCGCCCTGGGCTATGCCGCAGGGGTTGGCGTGCTTGACGATCACGCAGGTGGGGATATCTCGCTCGAAACTCTTGACTGCTTCCAGCGCCGCATCCGCATCCGCGATGTTATTGTAGGAAAGTTCCTTTCCCTGTAACTGTCTTGCCAAAGCGATGCTGCCGACCGGCGGCTTGGGGTCGCGATAAAACGCGGCATGCTGGTGCGGATTCTCGCCATAACGCATGATCTGCACGCGCTCCTGTCCGATCAGCAGGTGCTCCGGAAACGCGTCGCCGGCTTCATCCTGACTGTTCAGATAGCCGGCAATTGCCGCATCGTAGCGAGCGGTATGGGCAAACGCTTTTGCCGCGAGTCTGAAGCGCGTCGGCGCGCTTAACACGCCCTGATTGCTCTTCAGTTCGGAAATGATGATGGGATAATCGAACGCATCGACCACTACCGCTACAGCGTCATGGTTTTTGGCAGCGGAGCGTATCATCGCCGGTCCGCCGATATCGATGTTTTCTATCGCCTGCTGCAACGAGCATTCGGGGTTGGCAATGGTCTGTTCGAACGGATAAAGATTGACCACAACCAGGTCGATCGGCAGTATGTCCTGCTCTTGCATGACGGCATCGTCGATGCCCCGCCGTCCGAGAATCCCGCCATGTATTTTCGGGTGCAGCGTTTTGACGCGACCATCCATCATTTCGGCAAATCCGGTGTACTCGGCGACATCAATTACCGCCATGCCGTTTTCACGAAGCAGACGCGCTGTCCCCCCGGAAGAAAGCAATTCGACACCCAGCCTGGAAAGCTCCGACGCCAGTTCGACCGCGCCAGTTTTGTCTGAAACGCTGAGCAGCGCACGGACGACCTTGTTATTCATGTTCAATTCCCATTATTCCAGTTTGTAGTGGGATATCTTTTTGCGGAGGGTGCCGCGACTGATTCCCAGCATCAGGGAGGCTCTGCTCTGATTGTAGTTGCAGCGTTCCAGTGTAACCTGCAACAGTGGGCGTTCGACCTCGCTCATGACCATATTGTACAAATCGGCCGCCGATTCGCCTTCCAGACTTTCAAAATATCCGGCGAGCATCAGCTTGACCTGCTCGCAAAGCGGCAGACAGGACTGCCATTGCGCATCGGTGGATGAAAAAAATGTATTGCTTTTTGTATTTAACATATCGCTAGCCATACCGTCTGTTCCGGGACAGTGTTAGTCAAACAGGAGATCCGTTAATCGATGCTGTAAGTCAGCGTCGTCCACGGCGAGAAGTTCCCTTAAGCCGGCCGGGTTAATCTCCGGCCAGTGTTTGGCATACCAAGCGATATGTTTGCGCGCGATACGCAGGCCTGCTCGCCTGCCATAGAAAACATGCAGATTATGGACATGCTCCAGTATCACTCGTTTCCGCTTCTCCGCGGAAGGAACATCCGAAACGGGAGTGCCGCTTAACTCCAGGTCGAGCTGAGTGAACAGCCAGGGTCTCCCCAAGGCTCCACGCCCCACCATGACAGCGTCGGCCCCCGTTGCGTCCATTACCTTCCGAGCCAGCGCCGGTGAACAGATATCGCCATTGGCGATAACCGGGATATTCACCGCACGTTTTACATCTGAAATTGTATTGTATTCTACCTCGCCGGAAAACCCGCATGCACGTGTACGTCCGTGCACGGTCAGGGCCTGTATGCCGGCCGACTCGGCAATTTTAGCAATTGTCACCGCATTACGCTGTTCCTGATCCCAGCCGGTACGTATCTTCAGCGTTACCGGCACCGAAACGGCAGCCACCACGGTATCGAGAATGCGCCCCACCAGTTTTTCGTCGCGCAATAATGCGGAGCCGGCCGCAACATTGCAAACCTTTTTTGCAGGACACCCCATGTTGATATCGATGATTTGCGCGCCCCGTTCGACGTTCAGGCGTGCGGATTCCGCCATCTGCAGCGGGTCGGCGCCCAGTATCTGGGTCGCGCGCGGGGCGGGTTCGCCGCTATGATCCGTGCGCAGCAAGGTACGTGCGTCCGTTTGCAAATCCGGGCGCGAACTGACCATCTCGGAAACCGCCATAGCGGCCCCATGTCGGCGGCAGATCAGCCTGAACGGCAAATCGGTCACACCGGCCATCGGGGCGAGAATCACCCGGCCCGTCAGAGTGTAAGGCCCAATACGCATATCAGTCAAAGCCGATATTTAATCGTCAAGCCCGAATCGAACGGGTTCAGCCAGGGCATAGACGTGTATCCTCCAATGATAGACCACCGGTCAAAATAAAATTATGCGCCGGTTGGCGAATATTTTCACTGCCCGCATGTCTTTCATGTGGGGGATGCGGATGGGATAGTTATCAATCTGCGGAAAAGGTTAGTGTAAGCAGCAATTTAACGATGGGCAAATCCGAACGGGTATTGTTCTGTTTGTTCCGGAAAAGTATTTCCGGAACAGCAGGAAATATTTGCCGTATCGGCGCAAAAAAGCGATGGAGTATCCTGGAGTTCTACACGGTTGAGAAAAGATTGAGTATACCGCGCATTAAATCGATCGGCGCAGGCGGACAGCCGTTTATCACTATATCTACCGGTATTATATTGTTTATCGCGCCACGGCTGGCATAAGATATGCCGAATTCGCCGCCGCAGGCGCCGCAATCACCTACGGCAATCACCCACTTTGGATTGGCCATCGCTTCATAAGTACGCCGCAACGCGGCTTCCATGTGGCGGGACACCGGCCCTGTCGCCATCAGAATATCGGCATGGCGCGGCGAGGCTACAAAATGTACGCCGTAGCGTTCAATATCGTAGTATACGTTGTTGAGCGCGTGTATTTCCAGCTCGCAGCCGTTGCAGGACCCGGCATCCACCTGCCGTATGGCGACGCTGCCCTGGAAGCTTTTGTCGATGACCGCTTTCAGGGTCTGCCCGGCGTGTATAACCGACTGGTCTTCCGGCAGCTTCAGCAATTTCTCGGTCAACATGCCGGTTTTGATTATTTTTCCGTAAAGACTCAACATGGGAACCCCATATGCATGTGTTGATATATCTGATATCGATGACTTACTAGGCTTCCCTGTTCTGCGTCCACTCACCGGTGGTTTTCGGCGGAAAACTGCCTTGGCACGCCCGATTAAATACGCAACCAGGGTTTATTAATGCGGCAACCGACTGCGGCCGGCCTGTTTTTATAAATCGTGACCCGAATAGGATGCGTTAACCGATTTGTTGCATACCGGGAAATCGGGGACGATATTGCCCAGAACCAGCTTTTCCAGCGCTGGCCAGTTGACTGCGCTGGGATCGCGCGGCCAATAACGGCTCACGGCGTTATCGCCATCGAAGCGGACAAAGCACAATACCTCGCCGCGCCAGCTCTCGATTGCGGCAAAGCCTTGAGCGCCTGCGGCGGGCGCTTGCCAGGACAGGGATACATCGCCGTAAGGCATTGTATCCAGTAAAGCTTCGATCAGATGAAAACTTTCGCGCAATTCCTTGTAACGCACCCAGAAGCGGGAAGCTACGTCGCCCTGACTTTCAACCGGTACACGAACCTGCAAACTGTCATAGGGCGCATAGGGTATGTGAGCGCGCGCATCGAAAGTCTGACCGCTGGCGCGTCCGACAAAGCCCAGCGCTCCCAGCGCATCGGCCAGTTCCACGGACAACATGCCGGCGCCGATAAAACGATCTTCCAAAGAAGAGTTATAGTCGAGTATGGTCAGCAACTCGTTGACTTCCCCTCGTATCGTGGTGACGGATTCGCGCATCAACCTGTTTGTTTGCGACGAAATATCCGAAATTACGCCGCCCGGCACGATACGGTCCATCAGCAAACGGTGTCCGAACACGGACTGGTTTTCCCGCAGCCACAGCTCGCGCAAACGGCCGAACTGGTAATAAGCAAACGCGAAGCCTACGTCGTTGCACAACGCCGCCATGTCCCATAAATGATTGCCGATGCGTTCGCGCTCCGCCATGATGCCGCGCAGGAAGGCCGCGCGCGGCGGCGCTTCAAAACCGGCTGCGCGCTCCATCGCCAGGCAGGCGGCCCAGGCATGCGCAACCGTGCAGTCGCCGGAAACTCTTCCCGCCAGACGCGCCAAACCCGCCGGGTCGCGGCCTTCTGAAATTTTTTCGATGCCTTTGTGTACGTAACCGAGCCGTTCCTCCAGATGCAGCACGGTTTCGCCTATCGCCTGGAAGCGGAAATGGCCGGGCTCGATGATGCCGGCATGTACGGGACCGACCGGAATCTGGTAAACGCTATCGCCATTCGCTTCCAGAAAAGGATATTCATGATCGGGCGCCGTTTCAGCCTGGCTTAAACCGGACGCAGGAAAACTCTTGCGTAACGGGTAGCTGCCTTGCGGCCAAGCCTGATGGCGCGTCCAGCGCCTCGGATCGGGGTGGTCCTCGAAACGAATGCCGAAGAGATCCTGTGTATGGCGTTCCGGCCGATCCGCCGCCCAAAAATACGGCGCTTGTGAAGTTAAGCCGGTTTGCCCGGGTCGTAACTGCGTCTGCAGGATCAGATAGGTATTGTTTTTCTGCAGACAGCTATAAACTTTAAGTTCGGATACGCAATCATCAGCCCAAACGCCGGCCCAGCGCCATTTTGCAGCGCTGGCTGCCGCTGCCGCGTTCCCCCAATCGGCTGCGTTCAATTTGACTACCGCAGGAAAGGAAGCCGTAGGCTCTATCAATTCGACATCGATTTTTTGCGCACGCAGCGCCGCGGCCAGACTTTCAGGCTCCGATGGCTGCGAGTGCGCGGTTTCAATAGCAACCGCAATGTCTTGATTCGTTTGCGTCATTGCGGCAAGGCTCCCGAAATCAACTGCGTAGCCTGATTAAACCAATCGCCCAAAAATCCGGGGATAGAAAGGCCCAGCCACAATACGATTACCAGATGCAGCATGACCGGCCACAGCTTGACCGGAATTGGCTTTTGTCCCTCGGGTACGTCGCCGTATACCATGGACTGCAAATGACGGAACAGTCCGGCGAAAGCGAGACCGATACCCAGCAGCAGCAACGGCGTCAGCCACGGATAATCGCGCATGGTGGCGACCAGCACCAGAAACTCGCTGGCAAACACCCCGAAAGGCGGAAATCCGGCTATCGCCACGGTGCCGATCAGCAAGCCCCAGCCGATGGTCGGCTGGGTCAGTATCAGGCCGCGGATACGCTCCATGCGCTGCGTACCTGCCAGTTGCGAGGCATGCCCGACGGTAACGAAAATGGCGGATTTGGTCAGGGAGTGCGTCGTCATGTGGAATAATGCGGCGAAAGTGGCCCAGGGGCTGCCGACGCCGAAGGCAAAGGTCATCAGCCCCATATGCTCAATTGAGGAATAGCTGAACAAACGTTTGATGTCGGTTTGCCTGTGCAGCAGCAAAGCGGCCACCAGGAAAGAAAGCAAACCGAAGCCCATCATCAGCGTGCCGGCCATATGAGTGCCGAGAGAGCCGTCGACCAGCATCTTGCAGCGCACTACCGCGTACAGCGCATCGTTCAGCAACAGCCCCGACAGTATCGCGGACATCGGCGTCGGGCCTTCGGAGTGCGCATCCGGCAGCCAGTTATGCAGTGGAACCAGTCCGATCTTGGTGCCGTATCCGACCAGCAGAAACACAAACGCCAGCGCAAGGATGGCGGGATCGAGCACCGCGGCGTTTTCGTGCAATACCGTCCATAACAAGCCGTCGCCGCCGATCCCCAGTTTTTGTTCGGCGGCGAAATAAAGCAAAACCGTGCCGAACAGCGCCTGCGCTATACCCACTCCGCACAGTATGAAGTATTTCCAGGCGGCTTCCACCGATTCCGGAGTGCGATACAGACTGACCAGCAGCACCGTGGCCAGCGTCGCGCCTTCCATGGCGACCCATAACACCCCCATATTATTGGTGGTCAGCACCAGATACATGGTCAGCATGAAGCCCTGGTACATCGCGTAATAAAGGCGCAGGCGGCGCGACGTAACCCGTCCGATTTCGCGCTCATGCTCCATATACGCCCTTGAAAACAGCGAGGTCGTCAACCCAACGAAGGTGGTCAAAACCACCAGATAAACATTAAACGGGTCGATAAGCAGCAGGCGGTCGGGTGACAGCCTCGGCCCATGCCTGAACACGTCGCCGGCCAGCCATAAGGCCTCGGCGAAAGCCAGCAGGTTCAACCATGCGTTGACTGCTCCCGCCGACGGGCGGTCCCCGCGGAACGCAAGCAGGATCATACCGATTAGCGGCGTTGTCAATATCAGGTAAACCGCGGTCATTTTTCGGTCTCGTGCAGCGTATTCAATCGATCGACATTGAGCGAATCGATGCTGGCGCGAATCTGGAAGAAAAACACGCCGAACACCACCGCCGCGACCAGAACATCGAACGCAACGCCCAACTCCACCACCATCGGCATGCCGTATGTGGAAACAACCGCCGCGAAAAACAATCCGTTCTCGATGGACATGAAGCCGACGACATGCGCCACCGCCTGCCGCCGGTTAATCATCAGCAGCATGCTGATCAACACCACGGACAGGCTGACCGCAATTGCATTGAGCGTCACCAGGGTAGAGGTAGCGACGACGGGCAGGCTGACGTAATAGCTGAAAACGACCAGCCCGATGCCTCCCATCATCCCCAGCGTCGGATGATCTATGGTATCCATGTGGCGATGCAGACCCATGCGATGAGTCAGGCGATACAACAGCATCGGGATAACGATGCCTTTCAATATCAGTGTCAGGATGGCTGAAATATACAGATGAGGATAGGCCAGAACGCCGGCCGCCAGGGCGGTCGCGGCAGCCAGCAGACATCCTTGTATAGCAAAGATCACAATCAGCCGCAGCAGCCGCGTTTGCCCGAGCATCAGGAACGAGGTCAATAATATCAGCCCTGCCAGCAGCAGGATGGCCTGTTGATACAAGGTCAGGTCAGTGATGGACATGAGCGCCCTCCAGAATGATATGGCTCAGCATGCCCAAAACAGTGAGCAGGTAGGCAAAGCTCAAGTACTCCTGCACGCGGAAGATGCGCATCTTGGCCAGAAGCGCCTCGGATAGCGTCAACAGCACCGACAATACCGCCAGCTTGAATGCGATAACCGCAATTCCTATCCCCAATGCGGATAACGACGAGTCTTCGGCAATGCCCCATGGAAAGAATATGTTCACAATAAGAGCGCCGTAAATGGCCAACTTGATTTGAGAGGCCCACTCGATCAGCGCGAGCCAGCGTCCGCTGTATTCGAGTATCATGGCCTCATGTATCATGGTCAATTCCAGGTGAGTAGCCGGATTGTCCACCGGTATACGGCCCGTCTCCGCAACCGCAACCAGCATCAAGCCGCCCAGTGCGAACGCGAAAGACGGACGCAGGACTATGCCTGCATCGTGTATGGCAAGCATGGCCTGATATAGATTCGTGGTATGGGCGCTCATCGCCAGTGTAAACACGGCCATCAGCAGGGCGGGTTCCGCCAAAGATGAAATCGTCATCTCGCGCGAAGAACCCATGCCCCCGAACGCCGTACCAATATCCATGCCGGCCAGTACCTGGAAAGTACGGCCCAGAGCAAGAAAACCCACCAGTACGATCATATCCGCAATACGAGCGGTAGGCAGGTCGAACGCCAGCAACGGAACCAGGACAACGGCCATTACCGCAGATGAAAAAATAACATAGGGCGCGGCGCGAAATATCCAGGAAGCAGTGTCCGGCAGGATGGGCTGTTTCAGGAAAAGCTTACGCAAATTGCGGTAAGGTTGCAGCAACGAGGGCGCTTTGCGGTTCTGCAGGCGGCACTTGACGAACTTGATCCAGCCGGTCAGCAGCGGCACTGCGGCAATAAACAGCAAGGTTTCGAATAACGCCAACAGCCAACCCATCAGCTGATCACCCATAATAAAAGCAGCAAGGTAAAAAACGAATAGCCGAGATAAGTACGGATATTGCCGGTCTGTAATCTCCCCAGCCACTGTGCAAGCCGTGTAACCGCCCAGCCGATGGGTTCGTACAGGGTCAACCACGCTCGATCTATTATCTGAAACCGGTAGCCGAGACGGGTTACTTGCGATTGAGCAGGGCCTTGCTGTTGTATATCTAGCGACTCCAGCACCTTGAATACCGGATTAAAAATGCGCCTTATCGGCATGCTGAATGCGCCGGAAGTGTATTGCATACTGGCATCCAGTCCGCCGAAACCACAGTCCCAGGGCTCCGCCATGCGCGGATCGAGTCCGGTGCGGCGCGACAAAAGAAAATAACTTGACCCGCCCACCATCAGTGCGCACAGCAACAGCAGCGACGGGGAATAGGTAGAAGATATCGGCGTCAACCAGAACCAACCGGAGTCGGACACGCTGGGAAGCGTTGCTCCGGTTATCTGTTGCGTCAAGGAAGCCAGCGTATTAATCAGCGGCGCCGGCAACAAGCCGATCAGGACGCAGCAAACGGCCAATAAGCCGGGACCGGCCAGCATGCGCCAATCTCCAATCTCATCGGCTTTCGCAACATGGTGCGAACGAGCGCGCCCGAGGAAAGCCACGCCGTAGATTTTGACGAAACAGGTCGCGGCAAGCGCGGACGTGAGCGCCAATACCGCGCTGGTGGTAGGAATCAGGCTGCGCAGTATGCCGCTTTCCAGTTCGGAAGCCCGTAGCGCGGTCTTGAAAATCAGCCATTCGGAAACGAAGCCGTTCAGCGGCGGCAAAGCGGAAATACTGAGGGTGCCGATCAGAAATATGACCGACAGCTTCGGCATGCGGTGGATCAGCCCGCCCATTTTTTCCAGACTGTGTTCGTGGGTTTGATGCAGGATGATGCCGCTGCCCAGAAACAGCAGCGTCTTGAACAGCGCATGATTTAGACAATGCAACAGCGCAGCCACCAGTCCCAATGTGGCCAACAGCGTCTTGCCGCTGCTTAAAAAGATAAGCGACAAACCCAGTGCGATGAAAACGATACCCATGTTTTCGACTGAAGAGTAGGCAAGTATTCTTTTCAAATTCTGTTTTTGCAACGCATACAGGATGCCCAGTAACGCTGAAGCCGAACCGACGATCAGCACCAGTACGCCCCATTGCCATTGAATACCGCCCAGCAAATCAAAAGTAAAGCGGATGAATCCGTACACCGCGATTTTAAGCATCACGCCGCTCATCAACGCGGAAATATGCGATGGCGCCACCGGGTGCGCTTCGGGCAGCCAGGCATGCACGGGTACAAGGCCCGCCTTCATGCCGAATCCGATCAGTCCCAATACAAAAGCGATGCTCGCCCATGCCGGGCTTACCACTGCACTGCGCAAGGCTTCAAAAGTCAAACCGCTGCCGAATCCGGCCAGCACGCCAAAGGCCAGAATGATAGTGATGGCGCCTATTTCCGCCATCAGCAAATAGAGGAAAGCGGCGCGGCGGTTTTCCGAGTGCTCGTGCTGGTAGGCGACCAGAAAATAACTGGCTACCGACATCATTTCCCATGCGATCATAAACAAAAAGGCGTCATCCGCCAGCAATACCAGCTCCATGCCCGCTACAAACAAGCCGGTAAATACGCCCAGGACGGACAGTCCATGCTTGCCGCGTTCAAATTCACGGATATAACCGGGGCCATAGAGGCTCACCGCCAGTAACGGCAAGCCGAGTACGCACAAGAAGAAACCGGAGAGCGGGTCGAGGCGGATATGCCAATGCAGCCAGGGCAAACCGAGCGGAAGCACGTCATTCAGCACTTTACCGTCAAGCAGGATGCTTATGCCTGCCCACACAGCGCCGATTCCGCTGAATCCGAGCAGAATAAACAGGCTGTTGCGATAAAATGCGGAATAAAGAGACGGAGTGGCTGTTGCGGTCCTTCCTTCGGCGCGCGTGCTTTGCGCTGCAACCGCTGCGAACATTGCCGAGCCAAGCGCAGCCGCGACGGAAAAATAGACAATAGACAACAGCATTATGACTCCAAAAGTCTGGTACTACAGGCGAAAATGCATTAAACGCGCCAGATTAAGTTGTCTGCTTACCAGCGTAAGCATGGCTGTCAATAGGCTGTAATTACATGAAGTTAAAGTAGGTTTTTATTTGGGCGGATTGCAGTGCGCGCACAAAATCGCAAAGTGTGCAAGAGAATTAACAGGTTTATTACAGCCACTGGTGCAAATAACCCAACCACGGTGCGTCCGGCCAGGGAATCACACCAACATTTCAGCCAGCAAATAATCCTGTTCTGTCGCCAAAGCAGTAATCCGTACCGGTGTAATCGTATTTTCCAGCTGCCGGCCATCGGTCAAGAGCAAGGCCACGCGTTGATAGTCCGGCGTATAACCGGAAATTATGTCCAAGCCTGTTTGCTCTGGGGCGGGTTTAGCCTGTTCCCAAAGTATCTCTGCGATGCTGCCAAGCAGATGAGCTTGCGCTTGTGTTTTTTGCCGCTCGGCCAGCAAATGCAGAACCCGGCTGCGTTCGCGTTTGACAGTCTCGGAAACCTGATCCGGCAGCGTTGCGGCTTTGGTGCCGTTACGTAGCGAATAACTGAAAATATGGATATGCCCGAAGCCCAGCGCTTCGATAAACGCCAGGGTGTCCTCCCATTCCTGCCCGGTTTCGCCGGGAAAACCGACTATGATATCCGTGGTGATATTGATGCCGGGTACGGCGCTACGCAGCCGCTGAACCAATGCGGCAAAATCCTGGGTCTTGCAACGGCGCGCCATGCGCCGCAGCACGCTGTCGGAACCGCTTTGCAGCGGCAGGTGCAGGTGCGGCATGAAGCGGGGGTTCTGCATCAGCGAAAAAAAACCTTCGGGTATATCCCAGGGTTCCAGCGAGCCCAGACGCAAGCGCGGAATCGACGTTCTATCGAGCACCGTTGCAACCAATTCACCGAGATTAAGCCCCAGATCGCTGCCATAACCGCCCAGATGCACGCCGGTCAGAATAAACTCCTGTACGCCCTGATTATGCAGCCGGTTTATCTCTTCGACGATTTCGTCCAGCGTGCGGCTCTTTTCCTCGCCGCGCGCGCTGGTGACGATGCAAAAGGTGCAGCGATAGCGGCAACCGTCCTGCACCTTGATGAATGCGCGCTGACGACCGCGCTTGAACAGCGAGTTTTCGCCCGGTTCGGAAGAAAATGCCGGCATAGCCGCCAGATTCAGACGCTCAGCGGCTATATCGATCAGCCGGCTTTTTTCGGTATTGCCGATCACCAGGTCGACGCCCAGCGACTCAGCCACTTCCTGCGGATTGAGCGTCGCATAGCAACCGCTGACCACCAGCTTGGCGCCGGGCGCTTCGCGATGCGTGCGGCGGATAATCTGCCGCGATTTCTTCACCGCATCCTGGGTGACAGCGCAGGAGTTCAGCACCACCAGGTCGGCATCCTGATGATGCGCCACTATCTGATGTCCGGCGGCGTCCAGCTGCTGCGCCCAAGTTTCCAGCTCGGCTTCATTGAGGCGGCAGCCGAGGGTTTTTAAGTTAACGCGCATGAAAATATTCGCGCTTTTTCTAAACTTCCGGAGGCGGCGGCGCCAGCACTTCGCGGCTGCCGTTGGTTTCCGCCGGGCCGACGATGCCGGCGCTCTCCATTTCTTCGATCATGCGCGCGGCGCGGTTATAGCCGACCTTGAAGCGGCGCTGCACGCCGGAAATGGAGGCTTTGCGCGATTCGGTGACGAAACGCACCGCTTCGTCGTACAGGGCGTCCAGATCGTCGCCGCCGTCGCCATTGCCGCCGCGCGAGCTTCCGCCGCCTTCGCTGCCGTCTTCGGTAAAGCGGGTGATTTCTTCTATGTAATCGGCGTGTCCGGTTGTCTTCAAAAACTCGACGATATCGTGCACTTCCTGATCGGAAACGAAGGCGCCGTGCGCGCGCATCGGGATGCCCGCGCCCGGCGGTAAAAACAGCATGTCGCCATTGCCGAGCAGGGCTTCGGCGCCGCTTTGGTCGATGACGGTGCGCGAGTCGATGCGCGAAGAGACCTGGAACGACAGACGCGTCGGAATATTGGCCTTGATCAACCCGGTTAAAACATCCACGGAGGGGCGCTGCGTCGCCAGTATCAGGTGCAAGCCGGCGGCGCGCGCCTTCTGCGCCAGACGCGCGATCAGTTCTTCCACCTTCTTGCCGACGATCATCATCATGTCGGCCAGCTCGTCGATCACGATCACGATAAACGGCAGCGGCGCCAGTTCCGGCGGCCCGTCTTCGGTAACGGACAGGTTCGGTTTCCATGTGGGGTCCAGCAGCGGCGCGCCGTTTTTGATCGCGGCCTTTACCTTCTCGTTGTAACCGGCGAGATTGCGCACGCCGAGCTTGGACATCAGCGCATAACGCCGCTCCATTTCCGCGACGCACCAGCGCAGGGAGTTGGCCGCTTCCTTCATGTCGGTTACCACCGGCGTCAGCAGATGCGGAATATCGGCGTATATCGACAGCTCCAGCATTTTCGGGTCGATCATGATCAGCCGCACTTCTTCCGGCGTAGCCTTGTACAACATGCTCAGGATCATTACGTTGATCGCTACCGATTTGCCCGAACCGGTGGTGCCTGCAACCAGCAGGTGCGGCATTTTGGCAAGGTTGGCGACCACGGGCTCGCCGCTGATGCTTTTGCCAAGCACCAGCGTCAGCGGCGATTCGGCGTGCTGATAAACATCGGAAGCCAGCACCGAATGCAACAAAACCATCTCGCGTTCTTCGTTGGGTATTTCCAGACCGATCAGCGATTTTCCCGGGATGATTTCGACAACCCGTACGCTGGTTACCGACAGCGCGCGCGCCAGATCCTTGGCGAGCCCGGTGATGCGGCTGACTTTGATGCCGGCGGCAGGCTGGATTTCAAAGCGGGTAATTACCGGGCCGGGATGGATTTCCGCGACGGTAACCGACACGCCGAAATCGGCCAGTATGCTTTCCACCAGCCGCGACATGTCTTCCAGCGCTTCATCGCTATAGCCCTGGGTTTCGGGCGCCTGATCATTCAGTAAATCCAGCGGGGGCAACTCGCCGCTATGCGTCGGCGGCTGCAGGAAAGCGGAAGCTGCCGGTTTGGACACCACTGGCCTGGGTTCTGCCGGTCTGCGTTGTTCGACAGGCGCAGGTTTCGGCTTGATTTCCGGAGCCGGTCTGGGGGCGTGCACGGGCGCATGGACTTCGGCTTGCTCTTGAGTCTCGACAGGCGCGCTGCTCCGCTTGCTTGCCGGGGCAAATAGCGACAGAACCGCATTGATTACATACAGCGCACTTTTTCCGGCGATATCGATCACGCTTATCCAAGACAAACCGGTATACAGCGAAACACCGGATAAAAAAGCCGCTACCAGAAATGCAAATGCGCCGGTACGCCCGAAATTGCCGGTCAACAAATCTGCGACCGCTTCTCCCATAATACCGCCGCTGCCTTCGGGCAGTTTGACCGCGACTTTGCTCAGCTTCAAAGTGGCAAGTCCGGCGCCAGCGCTCAGCGCGCTCGCCATGCCCAGCCACTGCACGACATGGCCGGCAAAACTGCGCGGCATTCCACCATTCCCGCGGCTGACGGTATAACCGTAACCGGCAAGTAGAAAAGGCAGCAGCCAGGCTATCAGGCCCAGTTGCGTCAGACTGAAATCGGAAATCAGCGCGCCTAACGCGCCTCCGCCGTTTGCCAGCTTCCTACCGTATTCGGAATGCGACCAGCCTGCGTCGTTCGGGTTAAACGTGATCAATGCCACCAGCACAAACAGCCCGACGGCCGCATAAGCCAAAAAAATCGCTTCGCGCAGACCTCGTCCGAGCATTGCCCCTATATCCGTCGCCAGACTTTTTTTGACAGGTTGTTCCAAATGATCACCGCTCGATTCGGGTATATGTGTTACAGCGGGTATTTTTTATAACTGCGGCACTATAATCAAGTGCGGATACTCTTGACCAGATAAGACAAGACGTGCAGGCCCCCCGCTATTTGGGTGCCAGGGCTAGCGCCAGAAAATCGCTGCCGGCAATTCTTGCGCCGCGCCGGTCAATGACTCGCCGCCGGTTTCGCGCAGCAGCTGATAGATTTTACCGATAGCGGCTTTTTCAGGGTTTCCCCATTGATTGACGATACCGGCGCAATAGTCGCGCCTCAGTATTTTTAATATGTTTTTATCGTTTTCCTGGGTAAGCGGCGCGATTTTGCTCCAGGCCTGATCCGAACTGCACAGCAGGCTGCGTGCTTCCGCCGACGCGGCGATAAAGGCATCCAGCTCTTTGCTGTTTTTGAGCGCCCAGCCGTTTTTGAAAACATACCCGAGATTGGGTACGGCGACTTCTATTCCTAGCCCGCGTATCATGTCGCGCCCGTCGAGTATGCGCCGGTAGCCTTGCGCTTCCTGGCGCGCGGCAAAATGCCAGAAAGTGAGAAGTGCATCCAGTTTCCCGTCCTGCAACTGCTGATTAAGCAGGGGTGGCGCGGCAAAAACCGGTTGCGCGTCGCGTTCCAGATTCAGCCCTGCCAGGCGGGTCGCGTAGGTTTTTAACAACAACCAGTTTTTGTCCAGACCGCCGCCGGCGATTCCCAGCCGTTTGCCGCGCAAATCGGCCAGCGAGCGGACGGCGCCGCCAGCCGAAGCCATGATTGCGCCGGCTTGCGTTGAAAAAGGAATGAACTTGAAGTCTGCGCCTTGTTGATATTGGTGGGACACCCAAATCCAATCCGTTGCGATGATATCCAGGGTGTTGGCTTGCAGTCCGATTTTGCCGGCATCGGGGTTGGCGAGCAAATGCACGTCAAGCTCGACGCCATATTTTTTATCAAGTCCTTCGTTACGTATGGCCTCCAGTTCCCAGTTAACGGTTCCGAAAGTCAGCACGCCGATTTTTATGCTGCCGGATGATGCATCGGCCAGGACGGGTACGGACAGTATGAGTGCGATGAGTGCGGCGATGAATATACGTATCGACATGATCTATTTCCGGTGCCGGCTAAAAGGCGCAGCAGCTTAATGTGAATGAAATGCTTTTGGACGTTTGCGCAGGGCGTTCGTGTATGCTTGCATTCATGAAGCGGATGGAAAAGCGTTGCTTGCCTCCGCTAAACTCGGCGAAGTAGGGAAGCCGGTCATCCAGCTCGACCTGCAGCATCTGGAACGGTAATGCTGCATCCAGGGATTTCTGGAAAAAGCCGTTGTCCGCTTGCTCCTCAGTGATGTTTGCGCTGTTTCTTATCAGATGCAGCGAGAGGTCTACGGCTTTGCGCAGGGTATCGAGCGAACCGATCCAGCCTAGAAGATCCTGCCTGCGCAGATCGTCGTCTTTTCTTAGCCAGTAATGGTAGTAAGGCAAATCAAAAGCGCAGATGGCGCTGAGTGCGGTGCCTTTTTGGCCTACGGCCTTGAGCAGTTCGTTTTCGGCCATGCACAAGCCGATCTTGTTCTGATTCGAGTATAGCGCTTCGCTGGTTTGCGCTATTTCCGCCAATAATTTTTCAAGCGCGCCATGCTCTACTTCAGGGTTGTCCATCAGTTTTTCCAGTGAGCCGGTGTAGCGATCCAGCTCCTTGATGCATTCTGATTTCAGATCGACACGGCCTAAAAAACCAAGTAATTCGAGCAGGCTGCCGACGGTGGAGCTGCTTTCGAACTCGCTGTCGCCGCGCATGAAAAAATCGATGGTATCGAAAAGGCGTTCCAAGCGCAAAAATGCGCGTATACGCTCGTTAAGAGGAAACTCATATATGATAGGTGAACTCATCTTTGAGTTTTTCAATTGCTGTGGTTAGGTAAGCGCATTGGCTGTTAAAGCCACTAATCTTATTGATTATAGCGATTAATCTGGCGGAATTGGTAACTTTCGGCGGTCGGGACGGTGGTATTTTTCCGGCAGAAGGCGCAATTTCGTTGACACGGCGGCCAACGCTTGCGCCAGCGCCTGTAGGTGCGCTTATTTATAAAGCGGGCACGCATTCACTCTGTCTTCTATGAGCTGTTTAATTTCCTGAAACTCCGCTGATTCGACACTGTGGAAGCGCGTCTGAAAAGCGTATGAACTCAGATGCTCCGGTAAATCCAGAATACGAGGCATATAAATGGTTTCTTCTCTTGTTTGGCTGATTTTATTTTGAGTAGTGAGCGCATCTTTGGGGCTGCGCGTCGCCATTTTTCCAAACAAGGTGCCTGCGCGATCGGCGGCGAGATCGGTGAAACTGAAGCCGCTGCCGCTATGTATATCATTGATTTCTTTTGCAAATCCTATCATATCGGAAAGCGTTCGGTTGCCAGACATTGCCAGCGTGGCGGACAGCATGAAATGCTGAGCGGTGTCGACCCGCCGATTGAGCAGCGTGCCAAGACGCGGTAATGGCTCCGGTGCGGGTAATGTGCCATTGTCCGTCAACAGACTCCAGCCGTTTGCGTATGCGGTCAAAACCAGTATTAATGCACGGTTTTCTTCGACGGGATCGCCCAAGCTTGCAGCGGCTGTTTCCGTACGTGCCTTTGCCAGTTGAAACAGCGGCTGCATCAATGAGCCCAGGCTGATAAAGCGTTTCTTGCCGGATTGCGCTATGAGTTCCGCCAGCCGGTTGTGATAACTAAGCAAGCGATCCCTGTTTGCCAGGTCTGATTCGAGTTCCTGCGCCTGTCCCGTTGTTGAATTGTTCCAATGCAGTGTAATGCTGACCTGGTCGCTGCCGATATGAACGCCCTGTACTATCCGGGTGGCGAGGTCGTCATAGTGTTTAATCGAAGGAAATAGTCGCACTGCTTTCATCAGAACATAAACCAGCGGTTCCGGAATGACCAGGTGGCCGATATCCAGCCGTCTTATGATGGCGTGCGGCGTGTCGTCATCGGCGATCAGCGCAATATTGAGGTATATATTTTTTTGCTGCGTCGGCAATTTTATGGCGGCGCGAAACTCCAGGTGTTTTTCCTTGATGCGCGTTTCGATACGACCCGCCAGCTCTTTTTTCATGAGCAGAAAATTAGCGATGGCGGTAATGTCTTCCGCCGTTAATCTGAGTGAGCGTAGCGATTTTTGCTGCAAAGGATTTTCACTTGCAGGCTGCAGGTTGATATGCGGGGTAGGGAGCGCCAGTGGGTCCGGGTCGTTTGGAAATACCGAGGCTTTCCCCTGAAATGCCAGTTGTACCAGCAATAGTGGAAGTGTGACGAGCAGGCAGCCCGCCAGTAACGCTGTTTTGAAAAAGCGTCTTTCGTGCATGGTAAGCGCTGATTTAATGGTTTTTCCGGTAAACCTGAAGCAGGTTATTGATTTTATATTAAACGGCGTTGATCAATGTCGAAAAAAATCAGCGCTCAGCATGGTTTCAGCCGGTAATCTCTATTAAAACCGCATAGTCGGGGCCAGCCCGGCCTGCTATTGGCAGGTTTTGCTGGTTAATTATATCCGAGGAGCGGCGGGTCGGGCATTTTATGACTCCGTGGGCCTATAGGCTGCGCGGGTTGTTTATAATGTACTATTTTACTTGGTAATAGATGTTGTTGTATAATCATTTCAAATAATGAGGGAGTGCCGTGAGACTGACAACCAAAGGCCGCTATGCAGTTACCGCCATGCTTGACCTGGCATGCCATGCCGACGGGCGACCGGTTACGCTGACCGATATTGCGAAACGGCAAGCTATTTCCTTGTCTTATCTCGAGCAGCTCTTTGCCCGCTTGAGGCGGGGAGGCATGGTTGAGGGCGTACGCGGCCCCGGCGGCGGCTACCAATTGAGTAAAGATGCGTCCGAAATCAATATTGCAGAAATAGTCGCCGCCGTGGATGAGGCGATAGACTCGACGCGCTGCGGCGGCAAAGCCAATTGCCGGGGGGCGGAGCCTTGTTTGACGCATGAACTATGGATGGGGCTTAGTGAGCAGATCAGGCAGTATCTGTCGACGATAACGCTTGCGGATGTTTTGCAGCAGCGCTCGGCGCGAGGTGCGGAGTCGGCAGCTAACCGTCATGAACAACATGTCGAGGTAACCGCCCGCGTCGCGCTTGATTTCAGATAGCAGCGGAAATCGTCATAGCTGTGCTTTCACGGCTGCCGCCTGTTCAAGTTCGGCAATGCGGCTGTTCAGCAATGCCTGGCGTTTTTGTTTGATCCAATCGTACCATTGCGACAGTCCTTCACCGCCGGTCGCGGTCAGCTGAATAATGTCGGCCTCGGCATTCACCTGGCGCACATAGTGCAGACAACGCTCCAGATCGAAACTCAAATACGGCAATAAATCGATCTTGTTGATCAGCACCAGCCCGGCGCGATGGAACATGTCCGGGTATTTCAGCGGCTTGTCCTCGCCTTCGGTAACCGACAAAATCACCACTTTGGCGGCCTCGCCGAGATCGAACAAGGCCGGGCATACCAGGTTGCCGACATTTTCGATGAACAGCACGGAATGATCGGCCGGTTTCAGCGTGATTATAGCCTGTTCGACCATGCGCCCGTCCAGGTGGCAGCCCTTGCCGGTATTGATCTGTACTGCGCCTGCTCCGGTGGCGCGTATGCGCTCGGCGTCGTTTTCGGTTTGCTGATCGCCCTCGATCACATTCAGCGCATACTGGTTTTTCAGGTCTTGTATGCTGCGTTCGAGTAAACTGGTTTTACCGGAGCCGGGGCTGGACACCAAGTTGAGCGCGAGTATGCAGTGTTCGTCGAAATAGCGCCGGTTGCGCGCTGCGTCGGCATCGTTGCGGCCGAGGATGTCCTGTTCGATCTTGATGATGCGCGCCTGACTCAGGCCGCCGATGTGCAGACCGGCAGGCCCCAGCCCATAGTGGTGATGGTGGGAATGCCCGTGCGCATGGTCGTGAGGATGATCGTGGTTATGTTGATGATCGCCGTGATGATGTGCATGCGCAGTATCTTCCGCATGGCTGTGAGTGTCGCCGCAACCGCATACTGTACACATTTACTCTACCTCCAGAGCTGTAATTTTCAATTCCTCGCCGCCGGTAATTTGCAGCTGGTGTCCATCGCACAGCGGACAAGGCGCTTGATAATTGCCCACGGAGACCTGTCTGCTGCATTCGAAGCACCAGGCCGTTCCGGGAGTTTCGGTAATTTCCAGCACCGCCTGTTCGGCGGGGCCGTCCTTGCGCAGAAACTCGAAACCGAACTGCAAAGCCTCGGGATCGACGCCCGCCATCGGGCCTATCGCCAGACAGACCTTGCGCACGCGCGTAAAGCGCTGTTCGCGCGCCTGCGCGTCGATGATATCAATGATGCCCTGGCAAAGCGATAGTTCGTGCATGGCTGTTATTGTACGCCATGTTCGAGTAGAACATTAAACGCAACGCAAGGGTCCAGCGTTGCAACCCAGGCTTCTATCCGCCGTTGCAGATGTTCTTCATCACGGGCATCCTGGCCGGTCAGCGCGGAAGAGAGCAGGCCCAGTGGATGAAAGTTCCATTGCGTCGGCGCGATGATGCGGTAAGCGGCGATCAGTCCGTCACGCACTTCTACGCGATGCAGCAAACGACCGCGCGATGCCTCGACCTGCACCAGCGCCGTGCCGTTGGCCGCAGGCACCGCGCAGGCGGATAACTTGCTGCATGTGGGAAGCTGTCGAGGCAGGCTATCGAACAACAGGCGTATTTCCAGTAAACGCGCCAGACTGCGTGCGTATAAACCGTTGCCATGCGTGGTCACGGCTTCCCTGATCAATGGATGAACGGCCAGACGCGTGTAGGCATTGGTTTCACAAGGTTTGCCGCGCCAGTGGGGCGCGGCCAGGAACGCCTCGGCGTTTGACCCGCTCAGTACGGCTTCCAACTCTTCGGTTGCAGTCGATGGCAAGTGCTGGGTGTCGGCCTGACCAAATCCGGCCCACTCCGTTTGTGCGTAATGTTGCATGTAGCGTGCCGCAACACAAGCCTGGTCGCGTTGCCATTCGCCGACACCGGTAAGCGAAGGGTGGGTCCAGCCGAGAAAATCGCCCAGCATCGCATGCAGGCCAGACGACAATGCGCATAACGCCTGTTCATAGGCGGACGCGTCAGGCGCAAGCGTCCCATAGGGAAATTGATAGAGCGCGGAGCTGTCCAGCGCCTTGCCGAATGCCTGCGCCGCCGCCAACATCGCTTGCGGCAACTCGGGTGTGATCTCTCCCGAAGATAAGTTAAGCAGCAGGTTCAACGCATGCTCCTTGATGATTTCCACGCTGCCGGCTATGGCGCGAAATTGTCCGACTGCAGGTGGAGCCGGAGCCAGCAACGCCTGCTCGAACGCGTTGACTGCGGCGCGCTGATGCGCATGTCCGCACAGCGCAAACATCAGCGAGAACAACTGGATGGCCTCCTGCGGCGTTTTTCCGTACGCCAGCTTGTCGACCGTCTGCACGGCGCGTCCGTGCAGTTTGACCCCGGCGATCCTGCCGTCAGCTATGCCGCAACGAATCGATAGTTCGCTTTTGCGATTCACTCGCGTTCTGTCGCGTCCGCACAGGCCAGAAACACCTGCCTGGGGTTATCGCATTGCGGACAGCTCCAATCCGGCGGCAACTGCTCGAATCGGGTTCCGGCGGCAATCTGCGCACTGTCGTCGCCCAGTTCCGGGTCGTAGAGATACCAGCAAATCCGGCACTCGTAACAGCCTGAACGGCTCATGTTTCGTTTACCGTTTCCAGCTCCGCGCTTATGGACCGCAAACGTTCGAGCGTGTCTTCCAAGTCTTCGCGCGCGGCGAGGGCGACTTGGGGCATATCGGTGACTTCCAGCGTATTCAGTATTAACTGCTCGCCGGAGTTGAAATACTGCACCCACCAGACATGCGGAAAGCGCGTCAGGCTGATACGGCAATCGCCATAGCCGCGCGACAATATCGACAATCCGGCCAGGCCCAGCGTTTCCACCAGAAAAGCGTTGTCTTCCGGCGACAGCGGCAACAGGGACAGGTTTATGATTTCTTCGCGCCCGGCGGCAAACGCCCCGGACTTTGCGGACAGTTCATGGAGCAGGGCGGGGGCGTTCATGAGCCCGGTCGGAAAGGTTTGCGGCAATTCAGCTTTCAGATCCTGGGTTTTTGCTGTCGCGAGTATGATGCCGGGGATATCGCCTGTTTCCAGGTAATCCTGCTGCAACTGCCCTCCCTGTGCGATTTGCACATGCCAGACGCCGGTAAAAACGGCCTCATCGACCATTACACTTTGCCCGGATCGATCTGCCAGGATGCTGATTTCCCCGGTGCCGAGCAGTTCGCGCGTAAATTTTACCGTTGCGGCATCGTGCGGCGATAGATCGACAGGGGTGCTGCCGACGCCGTTTAAACAATTGACCAGCCCTTGTTTCAGCTGTGCCAGGATGTGGCGGCCATCTCCCTCGACGGAAACATCGTATAAGGAAGGCGCGGCAAAGGTATGCATCGCCTCCGGCATCGCTACATAGCGGCAATCGGGATCGTCGTAAGGGCTGATCGGCTCAGCGCAGTCGGAAGCTATTTCGAGATGTTTATCGAGCACTTGGTTCGCCCAGTTCGGTTAAATACCAGACATACGAGAATATTGGCGCAGTCCTTCACAACCGCCCGGCCAGTAAAAACACTATAAATGATTAACCGTTGACCTTCCAGCGATAGTTTTGCCGCAAAGCTGCGAAATCCAATCGGCTTTTGGCGTCCTGACAAAAAATCGGCTCGTCAGCCTTAATCGCAGTTCCTTGATTGAACGTCATTTTCTGTTTTATTCCAAAGTGCAGGCCTGAACATTGACCATACTCCGACCAAGATCGCCGGAACACTGAGCCATTGCCCCATACTCAGCGCCCAGGCGCTGTCCAGCGTGGACTGATCAGCCTTGAAATATTCCATGACGAAGCGCGCTCCGAACACCAGCGCCAGAAAACGCCCGAACAACAGGCCCGGAGGGCAGTTCGATGTATGTCGCAGGTAAAAACGTAGCTGCAAGAGAAAAATCAGCAGGTAACACAGCGCTTCGTAGAGTTGCACTGGATGGCGGGGAACCGCATCGATGCGCGTGAACACCACGGCCCAAGGCTGATCGCCGGGTTTTCCGAGGATTTCCGAGTTGCAGTAATTGCCCAGACGAATCAGAAAACCGCAAGCCGGCGCCCAAATGGAAATCCGGTCGCATATCCATAAAAACGGCTGCTCAGGAAAACGCCGTGCATACAGCCAAAGCGAAATCAGCACCCCGACTACGGCGCCGTGACTGGCCAGGCCTCCTTCCCATATCGCGAAAATCTTCGCCGGGTGCGCGAAATAGAAATCGGGATTGTAAAACAGCACATGGAACAGTCTGGAGCCGACCACAGTGCCGGCGATGATATGGAACAGCAGGTCGTGCACCTGATCGACAGGCTTGTTTTCGCGTTTGAATATCACCATGAAAAACGGCGTGCCCAATGCGAAAGTTGAAGCAAACAGCAGGCCGTACCAGTACACCGGCACTGTGGTGCTGCCGAAGTGCAGCGCAAACGCGACGGGGTCCGGATTCCAGGTCAGCATAGGGTAGTGCTAGCCGGTCTGAGTGATGCGGATTGCCTGGGTCGGGCAATATTTTTCCGCCTGCCGCGCTTTTTCCAGCAGCGCGTGATCGGCCTGCGCATCAAGCAGCGTAACGCGTCCTTCTTCATCGACATGGAAAATTTCCGGCGCTTCCCCCGTGCAGGCGCCGTGACCTTTGCAAAGATCCATATCGATTTCTACCTGAAAGCCGGCCGCTGCGTGCGGGCAACCTCCGGCAGCCTGGTGGTGTAGACCGGGCGATGCGTTGTCTGAGCTGGCGGTTGACGCGCGGTTATTCCGCTGGTAGCGGATCAAGCAGGGCGAGCCGGGCTCGACTACCATTTTTTTATAGTCGTCGCGGTAGCTTTCCGCGGGGGCTGACAGTTCGAAGCGGTAGCGCATCAGTAACACGCTGATGATGGCTTTGATCTGGAACAGCGCAAAGGCATTGCCGGAGCATTTGTGTCTGCCGCCGCCAAATGCCTGCCAGCCGTACAGATTGCGGTCTTCGCCGCGTTCGGGCGCATACCGGTCGGGGTCGAATTGCTCGGGGTTCGGAAACAGCTCGGCGCTGCGATGTGTTACCGAAGGCGCGGCGCAGACAAACTGTCCCGCCTTGATCACAAAATTCTTTACGCGAAAATCCTTGACGACTTTGCGCATCAGGATGATCAACGGCGGGTGCAGTCTCAGTACTTCCCTGATTACATTTTCCAGGCGCGGCATCTGCCGTAACGATTCGAAGGTGACCGGGTTGCCGTCGCCGAACAACCCTTCCAGTTCCTGTTGCACCGCTTGCAGATGTTCTGGGTGACGCAGCAGTTCGATCAATACCCAGGCGGTAGTGCCTGAGCTGGTGTGGTGGCCTGCAAATACCGCGGCGATCAGCATGCCGGTGATTTCGTGCGCGCTGAGTTTGCTGCCGTCGTCGTAGCGCGCGTCGATCAGCGCCTGGAAGACGTTGGTCGACTGTTCCCGGCTGTGCGCGCGTTTTTCCATGATGGCGGCCACCAGCTCCTGCAGGCGCGCGCGCGCGCGGTCCCTGCGCTTGAATACCGGCAGCGGCAGGTAGGGGAAAACATAGGCTACCGGCTGTATGCCGTGTTCCAGATCGTGATAGATTTCGGCGAACTGCTCGTTGAGCTCGTGGCGGAATTCCGATCCGAGCAGACAGTGGCTGGAAGTATAGATGGTCAGCAGTTTGGTGAATTCCAGCAGGTCGAGTTGCCCGCTTTCGCCCCAGTTTTGAATCAGTCCTTCGACTTCGGCAACGATGGTGTCGGAATAGGTGCGCATCGGTTTGTCGCGCAGCGCCGGCATCAGCATTTGCAATTGCTGGTTTTTACGTTCGATCGGCGCATCGAACACCACGCCTTTTCCGAATATCGGCGTCATGATTTTGTAGGCCGGCCCTTGATCCAGCACATCGTCAGGAGCTCGGTAAAACGCCTCGCTGGCTTCGGCGCCTGTCAGCAATACCATGTTCTGATGAAACATTTTGAATTCGGCGACATCCCCGAGCCGGGCGCGCAGTCGCATCATGAAGTCATGGGGGTTCTTGCCGAAGTCGAGTATATGTCCGAGCAGCGGCAGCGAGCCGCTCAGTTTGGGCGGTGTCAGGGCGTCTTGATTATTCATGAGTGTCCAACGAATCCGTTATGGGATGATCCGGTGATGATAAAGTATTGCTATGATATTTATTAGATGCGCCGCACATGAGAACATCTTTTTTATCGTTATTTATCTTTTTTATCTTTTAATCAACGCAAATTTATCTTTTAATCAACGCAAAGGAAAAATCAACGTGCCTGCTTACCCTCGTGAAGAACTGGAAGAAATGGTGGCGCGCTGGCTGCAGGCCAACCGCGTGGCGGAAAACCAAGGCGACTGGATTAAAAGTCTGGGCGCTATGTACACGGAAGACGCTGAATATGGCTGGAACATGGGACCTAACCGCGAGTTTCTGGCGCGCGGGCGGCGTGAAATCGAAGAATGGGCTTTGGGCGCTCACATGGAAGGGTTCGAAAAATGGCGTTACCCTTACGACAAGATTATCATTGATGATAAACAAGGTGAAATAATCGGCATCTGGCGTCAGGTAGCGCCGGTGCTGCGCCCGGATGGCAGCGAATACGAAGTAGCCGGTCTGGGCGGTTCGTGGTTCCGCTATGGCGGTAACTTTCAATGGAGCTGGCAGCGCGATTTTTTCGATTTGGGCAATGCGAAGGCTATGTTCATGGATCTGGCGGCCGATGGCCGGCTTGAACCTTCGGTCAAGCGGCGTCTGGGTAAGCTGGCGCGCGGACAGGCGCTTCCCGGCGTATATGCGTTGCATGCATCGCCGGGTGTTCTGCATGGCGCGAAAGCGCTCTTTACCATGGCGCGGATTGCCTTACTGGGAAAATAAGCTTTGGTAGTTTTGTTTATGTATTTGTATTTTAGTACAGTAATGGTAATAGGCAGTCCGCCGATAATTATTTGTAGACGCAAGTATTGTTTTGTCGCAGAATATCCACAAAGTGTGGAAAGTATACCAGTAGTGTGGCGGGTCAGATTAAAGCCTATGAGTTAGTCAGGCAATTTCGCGCACAGGAATACGGGCTGTACACTCCGTGGTGAGATTTTCGGCCGATGTGGATGCAGTCTTGTCACGCTTGAAAGAATCCGGAAATATTTGGTCACATGACAGTATCGAATAAGGACGACCCACAAGACAGTGCGCTATTAACCCGGGAAGCAATACTCGGGTCGTCTAGACGAGCTCAACAGTATCTGCTGTCATTGCAGAAAACGGAAGGGGATTGGGAAGGCGAGATGGTTTGGTGCAGCATGATACTTGCCCAGGCAGTGATCGTGCGCACCATCACCGGGCATCCCTATACTGAAAGTGAAAAGCGGCTTATTGTCCGGCATTTTAGCGTAACTCAAGCGACGGATGGTTCATGGGGGATGCATCCGGAATCTCCGGGCTATGTTTTTTTCACCACGCTTGCCTATGTAGCGCTGCGTCTGCTCGGGCTGTCTCCACAGGATGATCTGCCGGCGCGCGGACTAAGCTGGATACATGCGCAGCCGCAGGGCGTCAAAGCCATACCTACCTGGGGAAAATTCTGGCTGGCCTTGCTGGATCTGTACGACTACCGCGGTTTGAATTCTGTCCCGCCGGAGTTGTTTTTGTTGCCTGAATGGCTGCCGTTCCATCCCCGCCGTTATTATTGCCATACACGCCAGATTTATCTGGCGATTGCTTATCTTTTCGGTTTGAGATTTCGTGCCGAATTGCCGGATGGATTGCGTGACAGCCTGAGGCAGGAGCTTTATGGCGATGAGTATGCGCAAATAGACTTCGCTGCGTTGAGACATCTGTTGGCTCCCAGTGATGTTTACGTGCCGATTACCCCGCTGTTGCGCGGTGTTTACGATCTGCTTGCCGCCTATGAGAGCGTGCATAGCAAGGCATTGCGCAATAAAGCCTTGGGGTTGTGTTTGAAACATATCGTTTATGAGCTGAAAGTCAGCAATTATCAAGGTATTTCCCCGGTAAGCGGTCTATTGAACTGCCTGGTGTTGTTTGCAACGGATAAGCAGCACCCCGAATTGGCGCCGAGTCTGGCCGGAATAGAGACTTGGCGCTGGCAGGATGAAGAGGAAGGTTTGCGATATGTGGGCGCACACTCCAATACATGGGATACCGCTTTTGTATTGCAGGCGCTGGCCGAGATGCGTGCGCCGGCTCCGGAGGTTAATGGTGCGGTCAATCGCGCGCATGCCTTTTTGGCGCGCGCGCAGATCGTTGACGAATTGCCCGATTACCAGTCTCACTGGCGCGATAGCGCGCTGGGTGGCTGGTGTTTTTCCGATGGCCGCCATCGCTGGCCGGTCAGCGATTGCGCCGCCGAAGCGTTAAGCGCGTTGTTGTCGCTCTATGAGCATCCGGACATGTCGATAGACCGTCCGTTCGAGCGCCTACGCCTGGATCAGGCTGCGGACTTCATTCTGTCCAGGCAGAATGCCGATGGCGGTTTTGGCACCTACGAACGCCGGCGCGGTGGTAAACTGCTGGAAAAGGTTAATCCATCGGAAATGTTCGGTCAGTGCATGACCGAGCTTTCCTATATCGAATGCACCAGTTCGTCGCTGGCGGCTCTCGCGCATTACCGTAAACGCTTTCCATCGCATACAATAACAGGATTAAATGGCGCGATAGCTCGGGCTGTGACTTTTTTGCGTGCCCAGCAGCTCAAGGATGGTTCTTTTCAGGGGTTTTGGGGCATCAACTATACTTATGCCTGTTTTCATGTCGTGCGTAGTTTGCGCATGGCTGAGGTTGCAGTGGATGATGGATTAGTGCAATCTGTGGCACAATGGTTGCTGACGCATCAAAAGCCAGATGGCGGTTGGGGCGAGCATTATACGAGTTGTCTTGGCGGTCGCTATATCGAACATGAGCAAAGCCAGGTCGTGATGACCGGTTGGGCGCTGATGGCGCTGGTTGAGGTATGCCCGCATGATCATGTTGCGATTCGGCGCGGTTACGGCTGGCTGCTGACGCAACAGCTTGAGAGCGGCGCATGGCCGCGCCAAGCGGTAAATGGGGTTTTTTTTGGGGCAGCCATGCTGGATTATCGTTTATATCACAGCTATTTCCCCGCTTGGGCGATATTCCGTCTGGCGCGCTTGCTGGGTGAATAGGGTTAAGCGTACTTGATCAGCTGCGAGGTTGACTGGTGCGGTTTGGAATGGCCGTGGGCATGTGGCGAATTTGCCAGCATATAATTTTAGCTAATTTCAGGAGCTTGAAATGCAAGAAACGACAGCTAACCGTGAGCGTGTAGATGTCCTTATTGCCGGAGGGAGCATAGCGGGTGTCGCGGCAGCGGCGGCGCTTGCTCAGTTGGGATTGCGGGTATTGATCGTCGAGCCTTCGCCGGACCAGGGCCGGCGTCTCGCCGGAGAATTAGTGCATCCACCCGGTATCGATGGACTACGAGAGCTTGGGTTGCTTGCCGAGCACGATGGTTTGGGGCAGAAGGTGCAGGGATTCGCCGTGTTTTCCCAGGGAGGGGAGGCCGGACCGCAGCCCATGGTCTTGCCTTACGGCGAGGTAGACGGCAAACGCCCGGTAGGGCTGGCTATCGAGCATACGACTCTGAAGGAGCGATTGCTGGAGCGCGTAAAAACCTTTAACGCCGTTGACGTCTGGCAAGGAGCTCGCGTAACCGCGATGAATTCCGTGGAGGGAGGATCGTATGTTGCTACTGTGGATACCGGTTCTGCCGAGTCTGAATTGCGCGTTCATGCCAGACTGATACTGGGGGCGGACGGGCCGATGTCGCAAATGCGCAAGATGATCGGTATCCAGTACGAAACTCAGCGCTATTCCGGCATGATGGGTACGGAAGTCAGTGATGCGCATTTACCCTATCACGGCTATGGTAATATCTTCCTGAACCAGGTGGGAGTGTCCTATGCCTATGCGATAGGCGGCGGCCGCGTACGCGTGATGTTCGAAATTCTGAAGGGTGCGGATCAGAAGGGATCGATAGCTGCGCATTTGGCGGCGTTCCCTGATGAATTCAGACGGGAAGTGCAGGAAGCCATGATGGCCAGCAAACCGCTGGCGGCGGCGAACTACTGCATCATTCCGGAAACCACGGTCAAAGGCAACGTCGCCCTGATAGGCGACGCGCGCGGCTGCTGTCATCCGCTGACGGCGTCCGGCATCACTGCCGCCGTTAAGGATGCGTTTGTGCTGCGCGACGCTTTGCGTAAGCATAACCTGGATGTAACCGCCGCCCTGCGCGAGTATGCGCAGGTGTGCGATCAATTGCAGCTAACCCGTCGCACTCTGGCGGAAGAACTGCGCGAAGCGTTTCTTGCCGAAACGCCGCAGGCGAAATTGCTCAAGCAATGTATCTTTTCCTACTGGAAAACCAGTCCGCAGGGACGCGCCGAGTCCATGAATCTGCTGTCCACGCTGAATAGCAGCATTATTGCGCTGGCAGTGCAGTACGCGATGGTGGCGCTGCAGGCTTTCCGGTTGCTGCCGCAATGGATAAAAAGCAATGCGCTGATGGATTGGGTCCGCGGCGTGATCGGTCTGCTTTTCAAAAGCTTGAGCTTTCAATATGTGGCGATAACACAGCGAGTCAAATAGTCCGTTCCGTCCTGGCGTTCGCGCCGGGCTTGATAGTTGATTCGGATTCGAGAAGCAGGCCGCGCACGCGCGGCCTGCTTTCGTTCTGCTCAGGGCTTGGTAAGCTGATCCAGCGACCAGCGCGGACGCACCCGTATTTCGCTTCCTGCCTGGATTTCGCCCGACAAAAACCGTTGACAGCCTGCAAACGCTATCATTGCGCCATTGTCTGTGCAAAACTCGGGCCGAGGGTAGTACACTTCGAAGCCGTCCTGGCGCGCCAGTTCCGTAAAGCGGGAACGTATGCGTCCGTTGGCGCTGACGCCTCCGGCGATGACCAGTGTTTTGATTCCGGTGGCGGCAATGGCGCGGCGGCATTTAATCGCCAGCGTATCCACAACCGCTTCCTGGAAGGCGACGGCAATGTCAGCCTTGTCTTGACGGCTGCCCCCGGTGGCGGCGAATGTCGTGAGGGCGTGGGTTTTGAGACCGCTGAAGCTGAAGTCCAGGCCTGGGCGGTCGGTCATCGGGCGCGGGAATTTAAAACGTCCGGGTTGCCCCTGTTCGGCCAGTTTAGCCAGCTCGGGTCCGCCTGGGTAAGGCAGTCCCAGCATCTTGGCTGTTTTATCGAAGGCTTCTCCTGCCGCATCGTCAACCGACTCGCCCAGGGTTTCGTAATGTCCCATCGTCGCAACCTTGACCAGTAGTGTATGTCCGCCCGAAACCAGTAATGCGATAAAAGGGAAGCGAGGCGCACGGCTCTCCAATAAGGGAGCAAGCAGATGCCCTTCCAAATGATGGATGGCCAGCGCCGGGACGCGCCAGGCCCATGCGATGCTGCGCGCTACCGATGCGCCCACCATTAGCGCGCCGGCCAGCCCCGGTCCGGCGGTATAAGCGACACCGCCGATGGTTGGCTCGCCGGCATCACGGATAACGCTGCGGACCAGTGGAATAATTTTTCGAACATGATCGCGAGACGCCAATTCCGGCACTACGCCGCCGTACTCCTGATGTATGCCGATCTGACTGAAGAGCCGGTGCGCCAACAAGCCTTGCTGCGCATGGTAAATTGCGACGCCGGTTTCATCGCAGGAGGTTTCAATGCCAAGGATATTCATGAATTAATTGTACTGTAGTTTACTGTTTGGCAGAAATTTTCGAGTTTTAGCTTTTAATTTATGCTGTCAGGCGGGTATAATCGTGAATTCGAGTGGGGGCGACCGGTAGGGTCCGGCCTCCGTGTCAGAATAGTTTGTGTAGATAACGCGGGAAGTTACATGCCATCCATCAGAATTAGAGAAAACGAGCCTTTTGAAATCGCCATTCGCCGCTTCAAACGCGCCTGCGAAAAAGCTGGCGTACTGTCCGAAGTGCGCCGCCGTGAAGCTTACGAGAAGCCTACCGAAGAGCGTAAGCGCAAAGCGGCGGCAGCGATCAAGCGCCATTTGAAGAAGCTTTCCCGCGAACGTTTTGCCTTGCAGAACCTGCGCAAAGGGCGTCCGGTAGTTTGATTGCAGTCTGGTTGTGAGCTATGACAGATACGCTTAAGCGCCGCATACAGGATGACATGAAGCTCGCGATGAAAGCGGGCGACAAGTCTCGTCTGGGAGTCATCCGTCTCATCCTTGCTGCCGTGAAACAGCGCGAAGTGGATGAGCGCATAGAACTGGATGATGCCCAGGTTCTTGTCGTGCTCGATAAAATGGTCAAGCAGCGACGCGAATCCGTTTCCCAGTACTCTGCCGCGAACCGTAATGATCTGGCTGAAGTAGAGCAAAACGAAATCCTGATCATACAGGATTATTTGCCGCCAGCGCTGAGCGCTGAGGAGATCGAAGGGATGATAGCAACAGCCGTCAAGGATGCCGCGGCCACCACTGTAGGCGACATGGGCAAGGTGATGGCCTTATTGAAACCCTTGCTGCAAGGCCGGGCGGATGTAGGGGCGGTCAGCGCCCAGGTCAGAGCAAAACTGAGCGGCGCTTAATTTCTCGCGAGGCTCTGTCGCAATGATGCAGGATGTATAGTGGCGCTGTCCTGCTGATATCTACCGCGCCTGCTACTGTGTGCAGGTTCGTTTATGGCTGGCAAGATACCGAAATCGTTCATCGACGAATTGATCAGCTGCACCGATCTGGTTGATCTGATTGATGCGCGTGTGCCTCTAAAAAGAATAGGGAGCAATTTTACGGCTCGCTGTCCATTTCACGATGAGAAAACTCCCAGTTTCAGTGTAAACAGAGAAAAGCAGTTCTATCATTGCTTCGGCTGTGGCGCCAACGGCAACGCCATCAGTTTTTTGATGGATTACGAGCGTCAGGGCTTCGTCGAAGCCGTCGAAACATTGGCCGATATGGCCGGTCTGACCGTTCCCAGCGAGGCGGTGAACCAGCATACGCCGGTTGACAATAATCAGAACGTCTATGCTTTGCAGCAGCAGGCAGCCGACTATTACACTCAACAGTTAAAGGAACATCCCGAGTCGAAACGCGCGGTCGATTATCTGAAGCAGCGCGGCGTCAGCGGTGAAATCGCCGCGCGTTATCACTTGGGCTATGCATCCTCCGGTTGGCAGAATCTGCCCAAATCGTTCTCGCCCGAGCTGTTGCGAGCAGCCGGACTGAGCGTCACTAATGAGCAAGGTCATAGTTATGATCGTTTCCGCAACCGCATCATGTTCCCGATTCGGGATCGCCGTGGCCGGGTCATAGGCTTCGGCGGGCGCGTAATTAATACGGAGGATACGCCTAAGTATCTGAATTCTCCGGAAACGGTGGTTTTTAAAAAGGGCCGGGAAGTGTACGGCCTTCACGAATTGCTTGCTGCGGTACGAAAGCCGGAACGAATTCTGATAGTGGAAGGCTACATGGATGTAATCGCGCTGGCGCAGATGGGCTTTCCCTGCGCCGTGGCGACGCTGGGAACTGCGACATCGGGCGAGCACGTGCAATTGCTGTTCCGCTATGCTCATGAGCTTGTTTTTTGTTTCGACGGCGACGTAGCGGGACAAAATGCCGCCTGGAAAGCGGCGGAAACCAGTCTGCCCTATCTGCGCGACGATAAGCATATACGTTTTTTATCGCTCCCGGCGCAGCACGATCCGGATACGCTGATTCGGGAAGAAGGCCTGGAGCGTTTCGAGCTGCGCGTCAAAAGCGCTCTGCCGTTTTCCGAATATTTTTTCCAGCAATTGGGACAAAAGATAGACGCCGGGTCAATTGAGGGGCAGGCCAGTCTGGCGCAAATGGCAAGGCCGCTGCTCGAAAAAATTCCGGCGGGAGCATTTAAGGACGGGATGCTGGCGCGTCTTGCGGATAAAACCGGTCAGGAACGGAAACAAACATTGCTGCGGCCCCGGCGCACCGGAAACGTCAGACCTGCGCTTGCACGCACCGTACCGTCGACATTGCGAGCTATTGTCGTGATGTTGCTGCAAAATCCTTCGTTTTTCGCATTGATGGATGCAGAAACGCGTGTGCTGCTGGAAACGCATGAAAAGGCCGGTTTGCTGATCAGAAAGCTGGCGCATGTCTGGGAGGGGAATCCTTCCATTCAACTCGGAGGAATACTTGAATCTTTCAGGGGTGAGCCTGAAGAAACTCAAGTGCGGCAGCTGAGTGTATGGGATGACCCGCTACTTGCCAAAAAGACCGAGGTTGATTTTCTGGATGCGATCAGAGCTTTTGTGCGCAACCTCAAGGAAGAACGGCTCAGTACTTTGATAAGAAAGGCAAAAGTTATTGATCTGTCGGACGTTGAACGGAACGAAATGCGAAAGTTACTGTCCCAGAAATGATATTTCGCGACACAGGGCCCTTGAAGAATGAAGGGCTGATGACTATATTGCTTTAATCTGGTAATACTTTTACTTATAATGAAAAGTTGGATTTTTGTGGCGCCAGGAACCAATCGGATCAGTCGATGACTCAAGAACAGCAGCAATCACAGCTTAGAGAACTTATTGCCAAGGGTCGGGCGCAGGGCTACCTGACTTATGCCGAGGTAAATGACCATTTGCCTGGTGATATTGTCGATCCCGAGCAGATGGAAGACATAGTCGGGATTATCAGCAACATGGGCATCGAAGTCCATGAAGAAGTGCCTGATACCGACCTGATCGCCGGCAATGCGGTCGTATCCGAAGACGATGAGGATGAGGCGGCGGAAGTTGCCGCGGCCCTCGCATCGGTGGATGCGGAGCTCGGTAGAACCACGGACCCGGTACGCATGTACATGCGTGAAATGGGTACGGTAGAACTGCTGACCCGTGAAGGCGAGTTGAAAATAGCCAAACGTATCGAAGCAGGTTTGAACCGTGCTGCGATGGAGCTGGTGCGTTTCCCGTTGGCGGTCGAGCACTTTATTGCTTCGTTTGACCGTCTGGAAGAAAACGGCTTGAAAGTTTCCGATCTGATCTCGGCGATTGTCGATCCCAACGCGCCGGAACCGGTGGTGCTGGACGAGGGGGTCGAAGCTGAAGTGGCCGAGGATGCCGAGAGCGGGCCTGATCCCGAACTGGTGCGCGAAAAGCTCGAAGCGTTTAAAAAACAGTATAAAGTTGCCGTGCAGGCACAGAACAAGCACGGTAAGGATCATGAGCGTGCAGCTAAAGCATTTGCCGATCTGGGGGAAAGCTTTCTCGAATTCAAGAAAACGCCGCTCTTTTTCAAGGAGCTGACCGATACCTTGCATGGTTCCGTGGAAAAAATCCGTGAACAGGAACGGTTCATCATGAATCTAGCCATCAGCAAGGCAAAAATTCCGAAGAGCGAGTTCCTGTCTGCTTTCCTGGGTAACGAAACCTCAGCGGAATGGCTTAATGTGATTCTTGGACGCGGAACAGCTTCTGCGCAGGCGTTATCCGGCTATGCGGACGATATCAAGCGCGCGCAGTCGAAAATGGCGGCGATCGAAAAGGAAAGCGGCTTGTCGGTGGCTGAGATCAAACAGATCAACAGTTCGATGTCTATTGGCGAAAGAAACGCGCGTGAAGCCAAGCGCGAAATGATAGAAGCCAACTTAAGGCTGGTCATTTCCATCGCGAAGAAATATACTAACAGGGGTCTGCAGTTCCTCGATCTGATTCAGGAAGGTAATATCGGCCTGATGAAGGCGGTCGACAAGTTCGAGTACCGCCGGGGCTACAAATTCTCGACCTATGCCACGTGGTGGATACGTCAGGCGATTACGCGTTCGATTGCGGATCAGGCTCGCACCATACGCATACCGGTGCACATGATCGAAACGATCAACAAGCTGAACCGTATTTCGCGGCAGATGCTGCAGGAGATGGGCCGCGAGCCTACCCCGGACGAGCTGGCGGTGCGCATGGAAATGCCGGAAGACAAAGTGCGTAAAGTACTCAAGATCGCCAAGGAGCCGATCTCCATGGAGACGCCAATAGGCGACGACGAGGATTCGCACTTGGGAGATTTCATTGAAGACTCGCGCGTGATGTCGCCGATTGAATCAGCGACGGTTGCGGGGCTCCGTGAAACCACCCAGCAGGTGCTGGCAGGTCTTACCGCGCGTGAAGCCAAAGTACTCAGAATGCGCTTCGGGATCGATATGAATACCGACCACACGCTGGAAGAAGTCGGCAAACAATTCGATGTAACCCGAGAGCGCATACGGCAGATAGAGGCAAAAGCCTTGCGTAAACTACGGCATCCGTCGCGGTCCGAGCAGCTCAAGAGCTTTCTTGACATAGAGTGACAATTTCGGGCCCTTAGCTCAGTTGGTTAGAGCAGGGGACTCATAATCCCTTGGTCCAAGGTTCAAGTCCTTGAGGGCCCACCAAGAAAAACAAAGGCTTGCATGCTATGCAAGCCTTTTTTATTTCACCAATTTGCCTCTCAGGTACAATTTCGGTACAGTGCTCAGCACAAAACACTGTAGCGAGGGTCTTGTGGCGACCATTGTTAAGACAGATTCCGGCACCTGGAAAGCGGTTATCCGAAAGGCCGGATGGCCGGACTGCGGCCAAGACTTTTCGCACTAAACGGGATGCTGAAGATTGGTCACGACGCACTGAAGATAAAATAGTTCGCGGTATCCATATTCAGCGTGCACCCGCTGAACGCATGACGGTTAAAGCCGCTCTTGAAAAATACCAGACCGAAGTAACGCCGACCAAACGGCAATCAACGCAATCCGCAGAGGTTAGAAGGGCAGCAATTCTGATAGCTAATTTAGGGAAATATTCCCTTATTGCCCTTACTGCTGAAATTATTGCCCAATATCGCGATGAGCGTCTTGCCGGCGACTTGAACGATAAAGGCGAGCGCGTGCCACGTAGTAACAGCACCGTTCGCCTGGAGCTTGCCCTTCTGGGGCATATGTTCACGGTGGCCACCAAGGAATGGGGCTTGGGGTTGACCTATACCCGGTTCTCAACATCCGTCGCCCTGCTCCCTGCCCAGGGCGAAACCGCCGACTTTCTACCGAAGAAGAACAGCGGCTTTTCGAAGCTGTTGCCGCGTACTCAAACCTCATGCTGGGTTGGATTGCCGGTATCGCCATTACCACTGGCATGCGTTGGTCTGAGATTTTGACGCTGCGTCGCAACCAGGTTGACATTGAACGCCGCATCGTGCGGCTGCTCGAAACCAAAAATACCTCTCCGCGCACCGTGCCATTGAGCAAGGAAGCTACCGAGTATTTTCGGCAGGCGCTGAATAATCCGATTCGCCCCCTTGATACGGATTTGATTTTGTTTGGCGAGCCGGGCAAGGATGGCAAGCGCAAGCCTTATCAGTTCAACGCAGTCTGGGTGCGGCTGAAAAAGAAGCTGGAGTTAGATGACTTCCATTTCCACGATTTGCGCCATGAAGCGGTTAGCCGCTTTGTCGCGTCGGGTTTGAGCGATCAAGAAGTTTCCTCGATCAGCGGCCACCGCTCGATGCAAATGTTGAAACGCTACACCCATTTGCGCGCTGAGGATTTGGTCGATAACTTGGATAAGTTGGCCACAATCGACTCTTTAAAGTAACGGCGACATTTTTTTATTCTATCTGAAACGGATTTTTTGTGACGGATATTTAGGGTATCCGCTATTTTCTGTTGACTCAATCCCTCCCGCTGCATCCTTAGAATTTGAATATCAAGCTCTTTCAAGCTTGGTGCGTGTGCATAATCATAAGCAAATCGTCTGATTACCTTATCGGCTTCAATATCGACGCCGGGGAAGCAGCTCAAAATACTGTAGCTTTGTATCAGAGTCGATTGAAACCGCTCCTTAAGCTTTTTGCGGGCGATTCCATTTTGTTGGCTAAAATTGCCGTAGTCGTGATCTCTGCAAAAGCGTCGGCTGTTGTATGTATCGTTTTTATTCTCTTTTTGGTTATTTTCGTTTTCTGCGTGAGCGGAGAGCCGCCAACACATCTCGCAAAAGGGATAATGCTCATTATTATGGAGTGGCAGTTCGTCAATTGCGCCGCTATTTCCTGGTTGCTTGCGGCTGATTAGAGACTCCAACAAACATAGCAAAGATTCTAACGTAGCTATTATGGGTTCAACTTCGCTCCGCATCGATTCATATTGTCCTGTAAGGTGCAACGCTCTGATACAGGCTCTAAACTCACCCTCAATGGATATCAAATTTCCTGTTTTTGCAAAACAACGCTTAGCTTCCTGGGACAGCGTCGAGTCCGAGTAAAATAAATCCGCCAATTGCGAAAGATAAGAGCGGACAGCACCATCAATATCCCGCCGCAAAAAAGTCCACACCGAGCGGTTTTTCATATTTAGGCTGAGCGAAGGGCGGTCGTCAACGTTTTTCGTGAATTTGGAGATGGCAGCCGCAACTACAGGATCGCAGTTTGGCCGTGGCAAACAAAAATCGATCAGCGGGTCAGGCCGGAATTCGGTTTTCGTGCGCTTTTTTCTCGGTTTGATTTCGGTTGGGAACTGGCCCTCTACCAGCGCTGAGGCGAGCATTGAGGTGAGCTTTTCCATGCTCCAACCGCAATTATTAACGATTACGAAATGACCCGGCGGAATTGGGGGATCTAACTCGCCTGTCGGCCAGACCTGTTTCTGTTTTTGGGGTTTATAAATCAGCTTTTTCGTTCCGTCAGGATATGTGCGCCAAACCTCGCCTTGCAGAGTGCGCATGAGACATGGGGTGGAATGCCTGATAAAAGTTTTGTCCATAACGGATACGTTTTTTGTCTGGTTGTGGGGTCTACGGGTTTCTATTGAAAACCCCGTGCACATTGGCAGGCCTCGCAAGTCTCACTCGCGTATACTAGTATATTATAGTTTTCTAATTCATTAGCGTGGGCGGGTAAGGGGGGCGCAGGTTGTTATGTTCGGCCCGACAAGTTCAGGTAACTTTCAGGCTTGGAACAGACTGGGTATCGTGTCGTGATACTAGACTATATGTGAGTCAACACACCGGAGCATCGCATTGAACCACGCACTTAAAAAACTGAACGACGAACTGTCCGCCGCACGCGCAACATTGACGCAGGCGCTTGTTGCTGGCGAAGACACGACGGAGGCGCGGGCGGCTATCGCGAGGATCGAAAGCGAGATTGCCTTACTGGAACGTCAGTCCCGCGAATCTGCTGAGTCGTCCAGGCTGGCGGCTGAGTCTGTCATTGAGAGTATGGCGCTCGAACTTGCACACCAGACGCACGATGCCATTGCAGCCGCCGCCGAATTGCCGGGCCTGACAGAGATAGCGGGCGAGCCGTTGCCTGAATTGCCCAAAAACCCGGAAATTGCGCGTGCTGCGTTTGCCGTTGCCCGTGCAAGCGCCGCGCTGGAGCGGGCCGAGGCCGATTTTAAGCCGCACGCCGCGGGTGTCAGTGCGTTACGGGAGCGGCAAGCCGATAACTGTCTGTTATCAAATCAATTAAGCAGCGGCGTCTGAATGGCGATGAGCGTGCCAGTGACGCTATCGAACTTGAGTTGTTGATGTCCGACGCAACCGCGCTTGGTGCGCTGGATGTTGCGCATACCGAACTGGAGCGATTGCAAAAAGTGGCCGTTTTTGATGCGGCCAAAGCACGCGTTCAGCAGGCTGAGGCCGTGTTTGTTGATGCGTGGCGCTTGATGGTTTCGAGTGGTCGCGCGGTTGGCAAATACTCACCCTGGGCTGAGTATCAGGCCAACCCTGCAATGCGCCGCGCGGTCACTGGACTGATTGTTCCGGGCCTTGCGGCAGGGGATTTTTTATACGCCTGCACAATCCAGGCCGGGCTGTTACTTTCGTTGATGAATTACTTGACCGTTGTTCCTTCCATGCTTGCGGAGATGCCTCGCGCCTATCCGTTGGTTCCGCGTTACGAGGGCCATGGGATCAGGCGTTGCGCGTATCGTGATTACCTGATTTTCTACCGGGTCATGGACGACCTCATTGAGGTCATCCATATCCTGCACGGCGCTCGAAATTACGAAGCGCTGTTGTTTCCTGAAGACTTATCAGCTTAACTGCGCTGATAAACCTCCCCCCCCAATTTCAAAAACTCCGCCGACATCTCCTCCATGCCTTTTTCCAGCGCTTCGGCTTCAGCCAGACCCTGCTGTCTGGCGTAATCGCGCACATCCTGGGTAATTTTCATCGAACAAAAATGCGGCCCGCACATCGAGCAGAAGTGCGCCTGCTTCGCGCCTTCCTGCGGCAGGGTTTCGTCGTGGAATTCCAGCGCCTTCTCAGGATCTAGGCTGAGGTTGAACTGATCGGCCCAGCGGAATTCGAAACGCGCCTTGGACAGCGCGTTGTCGCGCAATTGCGCGCCGGGGTGTCCTTTAGCCAGGTCTGCCGCGTGCGCAGCGATTTTGTAGGCGACAATGCCGTCGCGCACGTCCTGCTTGTTCGGCAACCCTAAATGCTCCTTCGGCGTGACGTAGCAGAGCATCGCGGTGCCGTACCAGCCGATCATCGCCGCGCCGATCGCCGAGGTGATGTGGTCGTAGCCGGGAGCAATGTCGGTGGTCAATGGTCCCAGCGTGTAGAACGGCGCTTCGTCGCAGACGGCGAGCTGTTTTTCCATGTTGGCCTTGATCATGTGCATCGGAACATGACCGGGGCCTTCTATCATGACCTGCACATCGTGCTTCCAGGCGATTTTGGTCAGTTCGCCCAGCGTTTCCAGTTCGGCGAACTGCGCGGCGTCGTTGGCGTCGGCGATGGAGCCGGGCCTCAGGCCGTCGCCTAATGAAAAGCTGATATCGTAGGCTTTCATGATTTCGCAGATGTCTTCGAAATGCGTGTACAGAAAGCTCTCCCGATGATGGGACAGACACCATTTCGCCATGATGGAGCCGCCCCGGGAGACAATGCCGGTGGTGCGTTTTGCGGTCAGAGGAATGTGCGCGAGGCGGATTCCGGCATGGATGGTGAAATAATCCACGCCCTGTTCGGCCTGCTCGATCAGTGTGTCGCGGAAAATTTCCCAGGTCAGGTCTTCGGCCTTGCCGTTGACTTTTTCCAGTGCCTGATAAATCGGTACGGTGCCGATCGGCACCGGCGAGTTGCGCACGATCCATTCGCGCGTTTCATGAATGTTCTTGCCGGTAGACAAATCCATCACCGTGTCGCCGCCCCAGCGTATCGACCACAGCATCTTTTCGACTTCTTCTTCTATCGATGAACTGACCGAGGAATTGCCGAGGTTGCAGTTGATCTTGACCAGGAAGTTGCGGCCGATAATCATCGGCTCCGATTCCGGGTGATTGATGTTGGCCGGTATGATCGCGCGTCCGCGAGCAACTTCGTCGCGCACAAATTCCGGAGTAATAAACTCTGGAATACTGGCGCCAAAAGACTCTCCGGGATGCTGATTTTGCCACTGTTCCTTGACTGCGTGCAGTTTCTGGTTTTCGCGGATCGCGATGAACTCCATTTCCGGGGTAACGATGCCCTGACGCGCATAATGCATTTGCGTGACATTGACACCGGTTTTGGCGCGCCGCGGTGCGCGGATGTGTTCGAAGCGCATATCGGCAAGTTGTTCATCCACCTGACGCAGACGGCCATATTCGGAACTGGGGCCGCTCAATTGCTCTGTGTCCCGGCGTTCTTCTATCCATTGTTGCCGTATGGCCGGCAGGCCCTTGCGCAGATCAATGGCGAGCGCAGGGTCGGTATAAGGGCCGGAAGTATCGTAGACGTAAACGTCCGGATTTTTTTCCGCGCCCTGGGCGGATGGCGTGTCCGATTGAGATATTTTGCGCATCGGTACACGGATACCTGGTCGACTGCCGCCCAGATAAATTTTCTCCGAGGCGGCAAAGGGAGCGATAGAAGCCTTTTTGGCCGTTACTGCATCATGAAGGAATTGTTTTGGAACTGCGCTCATTGCCTACTCCGGATACTTTATTAAAACCAAAGGGGAAGGCAGCGGGTATTGAGACTGTTTGCGGCTTTACCTACGCCGGTATTATCCGGATCAGGTTCAAAGAGTGTCTCTCAGCCTTTGCTTTTACCCTTATTAAAGTTAAAGGTTAAGCGCGGGCACCCCCAGCCTTAGCTGGGGCTAAACTAAGCCATTAGCGTCCGTTTTGCAAGTGTGACGATGCACTGGAGCCTGCTTGTCTGCCGGGGGCGAGTTGATTTGGGGTGTCGAAATGCGTCAGCCTGCAAAGATGGCTTTCCGTTTCGCACCAGCGTTCCGTCGTCAGAGTAATCGATGCGACGCCGCAGGTCGGGATGTTGGTGATATGCGCGTCGGTGAGGTCGTTCGTCAGCGTGGTCAGGTCGGGGTTATGCCCTATCAGCAGCACGCATTGCCATTGATCGGAGAAATTGCGTATCAGTTCGAGCAAAGCGTCGACGCCCTGCATGTATATGGCTTCTTCGATGAGGATTTGATCGCGCGGGTAGTCCAGTAAATCCGAGATTATATTGGCGGTTTTGATAGCGCGCGCGGCGGGGCTGGAAAATATCCTGTCCGGGTGTATGTCCATCTCGCGCAGGCGTTGTCCTATGAGATAGCGATCCTGTTTTCCTCGCTTGTTGAGAGGCCGGTCGCGGTCGGTGAGATCTGCGTGCTTCCAGCTGGATTTGGCATGACGAATCAGCGTCAGTGTTTTCATTCGGATATTTTTATCGGTGCTAAGCGCCGGTTGCTGAAATTGCCTGCCGGACGTTAAATTTTGTCAAACTTAAAGATACTGCATTTTTACCTGTCAATGTATACTTGGCGCATAATAGAAGCTGTATATCCATAAATGGCGCATGCAGCTCGTTTCGATGTTCTGCGTAGCGCACCGGTTGCCGGGTAAGGACCTGGCGAACACAAAAATCAATGAGAGGAGTTCCCGGTTTTAGCCATGAGAAAACCAATCGCGATGTTCTGGTTGTGTATGCTTTTCCTGTTTACACGGCTTGCGTTGGCCGAGGAAGGGGCTCAGCCCCCGGTTGCCGCGCTTCAACCCAGGGTTTTTGCGTTCGCCGAAGTCGAACAGCAGGCAAAGGATCTTGCAACGCGCCCTTATGCGAAAGACGATGGCGGGTTGCCGGAGTTTCTTGGGAAGCTGGATGCCGATCAATACCGCGCCATCAATTTTCGTCAGGACAAGTCGCTCTGGCGCGATGAAGGCCTGCCGTTTCAGGTTCAGTTTTATCACCGCGGTTTTATTTTTCGCAACAGGGTAAATGTCAATGTCGTGGAACAGGGTAATGCGGCGCGTCTGGCCTATAGTCCCGAGCTGTTCGATTTCGGGAAAAATTCGCCTCAGGGGCCGTTACCTGCCGATTTGGGCTTTGCCGGCCTGCGTTTTCATTATCCGTTGCATCGCGACGGCAATCCCGACGAATTTGCCGTTTTTCTGGGGGCCAGTTATTTCCGGGCGGTAGGGCTGGGGCAGATTTACGGCATTTCGGCCAGAGGGCTGGCGATCGACACCGGTTTGCCCAAGGCGGAAGAGTTTCCCGTTTTCAAGGAGTTCTGGATTGAAAAGCCGGCCCGGCAGAGCGACCAGCTCGTGGTTTACGCATTGCTCGACAGTCCCAGCGCAACGGGAGCGTACCGTTTTGTCATTCATCCCGGCATGGAAATCGGTATGGAGGTCAGTGCGCATATCTATGCGCGTAAAGGCACGGAGCGTATCGGTATCGCGCCGCTGACCAGCATGTTTTTCCATGGAGAGAACACTGACCGGTTTTTCGACGACACGCGTCCGGAGGTTCACGATTCCGATGGATTGCTGACCTTGCGCAGCAATGGCGAACGTGTATGGCGTCCGTTGAACAATCCCAAGCATTTGCGCATCAGCGTCTTTCGCGACCAGAACCCCCGCGGGTTCGGCCTGATGACGCGAGATCGCAATTTCGAGCACTACCAGGATTTGGGGTCGCACTATGAGCAGCGGCCCAGCGCCTGGATTGAAACTATCGGGAACTGGGGCGCGGGTTCCGTGTATCTGATCGAAATACCCAGCGATGCGGAAAAGTACGATAATATCGTTGCGTTCTGGGTGCCGGACCAGCCCATGGACGGAACCAGGGATTTCAGCTTCCAGTATCGGTTGCATTTCAGGCCGGATGAGCCGGCAGCTCCTGATCTGGCGCATGTCAATGAAACGCGTATCGGCTCATCCCTGCTCTCCGGGGCCGAAACGGATGCGCGACATTTCGTGGTAGACTTTCAAGGCGACGCCATGAATCGCTATGGCGACAAGGCATTGATCGATGCCGATATCAGCGCCTCTTCCGGTCAGGTGAGCCACGTTTCGGTACAGAAAAATATAACAACCGGCGGATGGCGCTTGAGCTTCGATCTGACGCCTGAAAAGGATAAAGACCCGGTCGAGTTGCGCGCCGTATTGAAGTCGAAGGAAGACATTTTGACCGAAACCTGGGTATATCAATGGAGCCGCTGGTGACGATAGCCATGTCGAGCGCAGTTTTGCCTGATAAACCGGCCGGTTATGGCGCAGTTACCGATGTTGTTCGTCAGGAATCCGGTCCATTTGCTGCCGATAATGCCGCTACGGCATTAGCCGGCGGCGATATCGATTTTCCACAGCTTCGGGAGCGTCTGATAGCCTATTTGAACGTGCTGGGCATCAAGGATGCCGCAAAAAGCGATGTAATTGCTGCGGATGCGCTGGCGCGCGCGCGCCGCAAGGTTGCGCCCGGATTGCATGAAGAGCTTTTCCGGCGCGCGCTGGAAGATATCCAGCGTAATCTCGATCTGGCATTGACGCGCGCTTTAGGCCTGGGCCTTGCCTCCGATGCGCGCGCGGTTTCAGGTGCGCGCGCGGCGGTTTTGATGGGACAAGGCATCCCGGCGGACATTTTGCTTGACCCGGCAGTCCAGCAGGCGATCGATATTGAAGGTTTGCGCCGCGTGCTTCCCCAGGCGACGCCTCCCGAGTCGGCTTTATCCATGCAGGAACAGCCGCTCAGCTTTTTCTTTGGCGCCTCCTCTCTTGCGAAAACGAAATAAAACCAGCGTGCTCATTGATCGCCACATGACTTCTCAACAAGTAAAGGTAAAATCGGCGCCTTCGCGCCTCTGGCGGCGCACCCTGTTTTTTTCGCTGGTGGTGCTGACGACGCTTTTGGCCATGTTCATGATTACCAGCGCGTTTTTTCAGAACGGGTTGACGCCGCAGGAAACTGTGCTGCTGATACTGTATGCAATGCTCATTCTATGGGTAAGTACCTCGTTCTGGACCGCGCTCATCGGTTTCGCGGTATTGCTGCTGGGAGGGGACCCCGGTTCGATAGGGCGCATGCCGCCGCGTCCGGCGCCGGAAGAAGGGGACAAGAGTCCGGCGTGCACCGCGTTGGTGATGCCCATTTATAACGAAGATCCCGCTCGTGTTTTTTCCGGGTTGCGCGCGATATACCAGTCGCTGCTCGAAACCGGGCGCGCGGACGAATTCGAACTTTTTATCCTGAGCGATACCCGCGACCCGGACACCTGGATGCAGGAGGAAAGTCATTGGTACCGCATGTGTTGCGACTTCGCCGCGCATGGCCGCATCTTCTATCGCAACCGCGAAAAGAATTTGAGCCGCAAGAGCGGCAATATCGAAGAATTCTGCAAGCGCTGGGGCGGACGTTACCGTTACATGATCGTGCTCGACGCCGACAGCGTGATGGGCGGCGGCGCGCTGACGCGTATGGTCGACCTGATGGATGCGCATCCGCAGGTGGCGCTGATCCAGTCTCCCCCGCTGCCTGTAAACCAGCGTTCGTTGTTCGCCCGCATACTGCAATTCGGCAGCAGTCTGTATGGCGATATGTTTGCCGCGGGCAGTTCATGGTGGCAGCTTTCCGACAGCAATTACTGGGGACACAACGCCATTATCCGCATGCAGCCATTCGTGAAGCATTGCGGTCTGCCGAAGCTGCCGGGACGCGAGCCGTTCGGCGGTGAAATTTTCAGTCACGATTTCGTTGAAGCCGCCTTGTTGCGCAAGGCAGGGTGGGAAGTCTGGCTCGGCTACGATATACAGGAAAGCTATGAGGAATTGCCGCCGACATTGATCGACTACGCCAAACGGGACCGGCGCTGGTGCCAGGGCAACCTGCAGCATCTGCGCATGATTACCGCGCGGGGTTTTTCCGGACTCAGCCGTTTGCATATGTTGATGGGCATCATGTCCTATGTTTCCTCGCCGCTATGGCTGCTGTTTTTATTGTTCACCGGACTGGAAGCCTATGTGCAAACGCAGACGGTACCGGTGTACTTTTTCGGCGACAACATTTTTCCGGTATGGCCGGAGTCTTATACGGTGGAAATGACGACGGTATTGCTGGTGACGCTGCTGATGCTGTTCGCGCCCAAGGTGTTCGGTTTGTTTCTGCTGTTTGTCCGGCATGACAAGGTCAAAGCCTACGGCGGCTATCTGCGCGTAACGTTGAGCGTGGTGCTGGAAAGTATTTTTTCGATGCTGACGGCGCCGGCGCTGATGCTCTATCAAAGCAAGTTCGTAGTGGCAATACTGTTGCGGCGCAGCGTCGGCTGGCCGCCGCAAAACCGCGGGGAGCACCGCCTGGGTTTCGGCGAAGCGGTTCTGGCGCATGGCGGACAGACCCTGACCGGGTTGGTGGCCGGATATTTAAGCTATACCTACATCCCCAATTTTTTCTGGTGGTTTATTCCGGTTTTGACCGGATTGATACTGGTCATACCGGTTTCGATTATTTCCAGCAGTACGTCGCTGGGACAACTGACGCGGCGCATGGGCTTGTTTCTGACTCCCGAGGAGTATGCGCCTTCAGACGTGATACGTTATTTGAAGGAAAATTTGTCCCGGCTCGAAGCGGAGCAGGAAGGCGGCGATGACGCCATATCAGGCGGCGTCCGCGATCCGGCTGCATGCAGCCTGCATCTGGCTTTGCTGCCGCATCGTCCGGTCAGAAAACGTTTTCGTCATGAATTAAAGGCCTTGCTGTACAAGCTGGTCGAAGAGGGGCCGGAGCGTCTGTCATCGCAGGATAAACGCACACTGATCTCAGATCCGGAAACGCTGATGCGCCTGCATAATCTTGCGTGGAGCAGCCGGAAGGATGGCAACACGGTTTGACTCGCGAGAGTCAAAGCCTTGAACAAAAAGTCACGAAAGCGTAACTTGTAGCGTATAGAGTTAGAACGGTGTTGAATCGGCGTATACGGAAGGAGTGAGCGGCTCATGTACGAAAATCTTGAAACAGCGACTAATCCTGAAAGTTTGAGACGTGTTGTCATCGATCCGGTTACCCGGGTTGAAGGGCACGGAAAAGTGACCCTGCTGCTCGACGAAGACAATCATGTCAAACAGGCTCGATTGCACATCGTTGAATTTCGCGGTTTCGAGCGCTTTATCCAGGGGCGGCCTTATTGGGAATTGCCGGTCATGGTGCAGCGATTATGCGGGATTTGCCCGGTAAGCCATCATCTGGCCGCCGCGAAGGCGGTTGACCAGCTGGTCGGTGTCGATCGCTTGACTCCGACAGCGGAGAAACTCCGGCGTTTAATGCACTATGGGCAGACGCTACAGTCGCATGCGCTGCATTTTTTTCATCTCTCCACTCCCGACTTGCTGTTCGGTTTCGACGACCAAGCGGAGCACCGCAACATTGTCAGCGTATTGAAGGAATATCCCGAGCTGGGATTGAAGGGCGTAAATCTGCGCAAATACGGACAGGAAGTGATCCGCGTGGTGAGCGGCAAGCGCGTACATGGCACGGCTGCGCTTCCGGGGGGCATGAACAAGGCATTGACCGCAGCAGACAGGGATTTTCTGCTTAAGGATATAGACGAGGTGACGCTCTGGGCCGACGAAATAGTCGAGCTGATACGCCAGATATTCCTTGCCAATCCGGAATACCACCAGCATTTCGGTAATTTCCCGTCCAACTACCTGGGGTTGGCCAGAGAGGATGGCGCTTTCGAGTTGTATCATGGCGGACTCAGGGCAAGAGACGAACACGGCAAATATATTTTCGATCATGTCGATTACCGGAAATATCCGGAGTATTTGCGTGAAGAAGTTCGTTCCTGGACTTACATGAAATTTCCGCATATTGTCAGCTTGGGGCGCGATAACGGCTGGTATCGGGTTGGTCCGCTGGCGCGCTTGAACAACTGCGATTTCATTTCCACGCCGCGCGCCGAAGCCGCGCGCCGGAACTTCATTGCTTACGGCGGCGGAAACCCGGTGAGCGCTTCGCTGGCTTATCACTGGGCGCGCATGATCGAATTGCTGTATTGCGCCGAGGCGATACACGAACTGCTGGAAGATCCGGAGCTGCTGGGTACCGATCTGGTTACGCAGGGCGAGAAGCGTTTCGAGGGCGTCGGTGTAGTCGAAGCGCCGCGCGGCACCTTGTTCCATCATTACTGTATCGATGAAAACGATCTGGTTACAAAGGCAAACCTGATCGTGTCGACCACCAATAACAATCAGGCGATGAATGAGGCGGTTCGCGCGGTGGCGGCGCGTTATCTGGATGGTCAGGAGCTGACCGAGGGTTTGCTTAATCATTTGGAAGTTGCGATACGCGCTTATGATCCTTGTCTGTCCTGTGCAACCCATGCGCTGGGAAAAATGCCGCTGGAGCTGGAGTTGCTGAATGCGGAAGGTGCTCGAATAGACCGGCTGGCACGAAATAGTCAAGGCGAGTTTTGTCAGACGCTCGGATGAGCGCTGGTCTAACGGCTTCAGTGCTGATTAGCGCTTGCGGTAATCCCAGCCGGGGCGACGATGCGCTGGGGCCGCTGCTTCTGGAGCGGCTTGCCGCGGCGGGCGTTGGGGCGGGCGTCGAACTGCTATGCGATTTTCAGTTTCAGCCTGAACACGCGCTGGATTTGGAAGGGCGTACGCTGGTGCTGTTCGTCGACGCCCATGTCGAATGCTGTCCGCCATATTCTTATCAGCGGTTGACTCCACGCCGCGATAACAGTTATACCACGCATGCAATGAGTCCGTGGTCGGTGATGCAGGTATATCGCGATATAAAAGGCATGGAGCCGCCTCCTGCTTTTTTGTTGAGCCTGCGTGGAGAGCGCTTCGAATTGGGGGACGACGGATTAAGCGGGGCGGCTGCGCAACACCTTGATGCCGCTGCCTCCTTTTGCATAAGGCTGTTGGAAAACCGGAATATAATTTTTTGGGATAGCTTCGCTGATCCTATTGAGAAACTCTGATAGATTCGAAAATCCCTCCTCACGATACGAGGAGGGGTGGTGACCATACACGCGGCGCTTGTGGCTAGAAGTTGGGTTTTTCAGTCGCCATTGCGTAACGCTCAATGCTTTCGAGGATTTCCTTCTCCGCTTCTTCACGATTGCGCCAGCCTTCGATTTTGACCCATTTTCCGGGTTCCAGGTCCTTGTAGTGTTCGAAGAAATGGGAAATCTGCGCCAACTGCGATTCGTGTATGTCTTCGTAGGAGTTGACGTTTTTATAGAGCGGAGAAAGTTTGTCGACCGGCACCGCCAGGATTTTGGTGTCGCCGCCGGCTTCGTCGGTCATCTTTAAAAGACCGATCGGACGGCAGCGCGCTACCGAGCCGCTCAGCAGTTTGGACGGAGCTAAAACAAGCACGTCTATCGGGTCGCCGTCTTCGCCCAGCGTGTGGGGGATATAGCCGTAATTGCAGGGGTACTGCATCGCGGTGCCCAGGAAGCGGTCGACGAAAAGTGCGCCGGTTTCCTTGTCAACTTCGTACTTGACCGGATCGCTGAATGCCGGGATTTCAATAACGACATGGATGTCGCTGGGGATGTGTTTTCCGGAACTGACTTTCATCAATGCCATGGTGATGAGGCTCCTCGGTTATGTGTGGATGGAAAAACTTGAATGTGAATTATAACAACTCGAAGCGTTTCATAGCGGTTTCGAATTATAATCCGGGAAAATCGTTATCGTCTGTCAGCCGGGGAACCGTATCTTGATCGAATCAGCACCTTATCAGCCCTTGTCGTCTTCACATGAATAAAACAGTTCCAGCCGCTTCGAACATGCAAAAAAAATCCTCCTTCATCTCAATTTTACTCAAAGGCGGCCTGCTGCTGATTTTACTGGGGTTAGGTGCGCTGGTGTATTTTTCTCCGATCCGCGTTTGGCTGGCGCAGGGCGCGTTGATAAAAGCGCAACTGGCGCAGTTCGGCATGGCTGCGCCAGCCGTATTTACCCTGTGCACCGCGATGCTGGTAGCGATAGGAGTTCCGCGCTTATTGTTGTGTTCTCTGGCCGGGGTGATTTTCGGCTTTGCCTGGGCGATTACGCTGACGCAGATTGGTACCGTGTTGGGGGCCTACTGTACCTTTTTATTCATGCGTTTGCACGGGCGCGACTATGCATTTCAGCATTTTCCGCGTTTACGCAGGTTTTCCCGGAAACTGGAAGGGCATGGGCTGATGTCGGTGCTGATTGCGCGGCAGCTGCCGGTTAACGGCTTCTACAACGATATCATTCTGGCGTTGTCGCCGGTAAGCCACCGCAGTTTTCTGGCCGGTACATTCATTGGTTTTTTGCCGCAAGGTCTGACAGCTTGTCTTATCGGCGCAGGTCTGATTCAGGCCGATACGACGCAAGGCATCCAGTATATGGCTTTGGCATTAATCCTGTCGCTGTTACTCGGACTGGGCTTGCGCCGCTGGATCAGCGTCAGAAAAGCCTCGTATACGCTACGGTAGGAAGAGAGTTCCCGCATGCAAAAGAAAGTCATTTTTACGCTGCTGTGTTTTCTATTTTTGAATAAAGCCCAGGCAGGTTTTTCGTCGGTCGAACCTGCTCCGAATGGCGGTTTACCGACCGAGCAGCCGCTGAGCGATCTGACGCCCGCGGCATTAAGCTATGAACAGGCGCAGCAACTGGAAGCCGCGGCAGAAAAAAACGATAGCCAGGCCCTGGAACAGCTGCGGCATGCTGCCGAGGCGGGCGACGCCGAGGCCCAGAACGGCATGGGCCTGTATGATTATAGCCAGCGAAAATACGCCGACGCACTGAGCTGGTACAACAAGGCCGCCGCTCAGGGCAATGCCCACGCAGAGGCCAATCTTGGCGTACTTTACACCTATGGTCTGGGCGTTGCGCAAAACTACGCGCAAGCGCTGTCCTGGTACCGCAAGGCGGCGGAACAGGGCGAAGCGCGCGCTCAAACCAGTCTGGGCGATCGCTACATCAGCGGGCAGGGCGTTGCGCAGGATTTCGCTCAGGCAGCCGTCTGGTACGGCAAGGCAGCCCAGCAAGGCGATGCGTATGCGCAGAACGGCCTGGGAGCGCTCTATGCCGGCGGGAGAGGCGTGGCGCAGAATTTTTCACGGGCGGCTTCCTGGTACTGCAAGTCGGCAGTGCAGGGCAACGTGCGCGCGCAGTCCGGGCTTGGCGATTTATACGCCAGAGGCCAGGGCGTTGCGCAGGATTACGCCAAAGCTTCTTATTGGTTGTGCAAAGCGGCAAGAAAGGGCTATGCGCCGGCAGAGGCCGTCATTCAGCAGTATTCCCGTAGCGGACTTATAGCAGCTCAGTGCGCCGATACTTCCGCGGGGCAACAGATGGACTGCCCCGGCAAGTAAGCAGGAACGCGCTATGTTTCCTGGACGCAGTCGCTTCTTTTCCACATGCCGGAACGCCCTCCCGATTTTTCCAGCAGGCGCACATCGCAAATTACCATGCCCCGATCTACTCCCTTGCACATATCGTATATGGTTAACAGCGCAATCTGGGTTGCGGTAAGGGCTTCAATTTCAACGCCGGTAGGGCCAACCGTCTTTGCCGTAACCGTACAATGCACTGCGCTGTGAACGTTATCCGCTTCAAGATGAATATCGATATGAGTGAGTGCTATGGGATGACATAACGGGATCAGATCGGCGGTGCGTTTTCCCGCCATGATGCCGGCGATGCGCGCTATGCCTAAAACATCGCCTTTACTATGTAGTCCCGATACGATCAGCGACAGGGTTTCCGGCTTCATTTCGATGCGGCCCTCGGCGATGGCGACGCGTTCGCCGGCGGTTTTCATGCCGATATCCACCATGTGCGCGTCGCCGGATGCGTTGAAGTGCGTTAAGAGCGTCATGAGGGTTTCCGAGGTGTAAGATATGGAATACAGTGCTGGTTTAAGCCCATCATTACCGAATTTATCTCACCATGCAAATTTTACCGCGCGATTTTATTGAAACCGGCGAAGGACTTTTTTTTGCGGTAGTCGACAGGGTGATGGAAAATGAACGCGTCCTGTGCTTCCTGCGTTATGGCAGTCCGCACGGAATTACCGTCAAACTGGATACCGCAGCCGCTAATTCACTATTACAGACGTACTATCCAGCCTATTTGTATTATTCACGCCGTCTGAACGCAAACCTGCATGCGGTACCGCTGGAAAATATCAAACATCACCACTCTTCGCGCGTGCGCGTGCAGAGCATGCTCGAGTCAAATATATCGGCAGGACCCATCGTGAACGCGATCGAGCTAAAGCTGGTAACGCTGATTCGTTATCTGGAAGCGCAGGGCGTAAGACCTGAAGATGCCGGTGTAACCGGGTCGCTTTTGATTGCACAGCAGCATGCCGCATCGGATATCGACCTGGTGTTTTACCGGCGCAGCAGCTTTTTTCTTGCGCAGCGCGCCGTTGCAGCCGGAATCGAAAACGGTGACTTGCAAGCGCTGGATGAGGAGGACTGGCAGGCCGCCTGGGGCAGACGTGGCTGCGAGCTGGATTTCGATAGCTATGTGCGGCACGAGCGTCGCAAGGGTAATAAGGGTATGCTGGACGGCACCAGGTTTGATTTGGCGCTTGTTGTCGATGAGTCTGGAGAGGAAGACCGTGGTGTTTGGGTAAAGCTGGGCGCCAGACAAATTCAGGCGCGCGTGAGCGAAGACGCTTATGCCTATGACCAGCCCGCGCGTTATATGCTGGATCATGACGAGGTTGGCGAAATTCTTTGTTTTACCCACACCTATGTGGGGCAGGCCCGTGCCGGCGAGATGATAAGCGCATGCGGCATGCTGGAGTTGTCGAACGATGGGCGTCGCCGCTTGATAATAGGTTCCAGCCGCGAAGCGCCGGGAGAATATATTCGGGTATTGTGGGGCGAATGAATGGGGATGAAGCGCCTGCCGTCAAGTATGACGCAAGCGATTGAACCCGCCGGAAACAGTCTCTCCGGCTGGCGCAATCGCTATTTCAGCTCAGGCAGAAGCTGCGCGTTTATTGCCGCAATTCGCTGTCACGATAGTGTACATCGATCCAGCAGCGGGGCAATTCTTCCCCTGATGGAAAGATCAGTTCCGATTTTTCGAAATTTTCAGGGTCCTGTAGTTCTTCGCCGTAATGCGAACGTCCAACTGCTACCTTGAGCAAGGGGTTGAATAAATCGCTGAGGCTGAGTATCTCGACCAGATGATCATCTTGTTTTCTTTTGAGAAACATGACACTGCACTCCTTATTGTTTTGATTAGGAAATACCGATCACTATGGAGTTACGCCGGAGATGCGCCGACGGGCCTGAAACCCACCGTCCTGTTTCAACAATATCTGAAGCTGGGTGCCCCAGACAGGTTGGAAAGCGAACAATCAACACTTCCCCGGCAGCTATCGTACCACCGGTATATAAACCGAACCACTCACTAATCCCCTTTATCGCGAATAACGCCCTTTATTTCTGCTCCGCTGACAACTTCCTTCTCCTGTAGCAGCTTTGCCACGGCATCAAGGGCTGCACGCTTATGTTCGAGAATTTCCTGGGCGCGCCGCTGACTGTCCTCAAGCAAGGCTCTGACCTCGGTATCGATAAGCCGCGCAGTTTCTTCACTGAAGTTACGCTCTTCGGGACCTTCGACATTCAAATATTGCAGGCGCTGTCTTTTTCCGTAGCTGAGCGGCCCCAGGATCTTACTCATGCCCAGTTGGCAAACCATGGCGCGCGCAATTTCAGAGGCTTTTTCCAAATCGTTCTGGGCACCGCTGGAAACACAGCCGAAAACAAGGTATTCAGCAGTACGTCCGCCCAGCAGAATGGCGAGTTGATCCTTTAGTTCAGCTTCCGTCGACAAAAACTTTTCTTCTACCGGCAATTGCAAGGTATAACCCAATGCCGCAACGCCGCGCGGAATAATTGAAACCTTGTGTACCGGTTCTCCGGTGGGAACGGTTTCGGCTACCAGGGCGTGCCCTGATTCATGGTAGGCAACCCGGCGTTTTTCCGCTTCGTTCAGTGTCCTGTTCCTTTTTTCGGGACCGGCCAGTACGCGGTCGATGGCAGCCTCGAAGCGCTTCATGTCGATGTCGTCGCAATGATCGCGCACAGCTATAATTGCGGCTTCGTTGGCGATATTGGCAAGATCTGCGCCGACAAAGCCGGGTGTGCGCTGAGCGATGACGCGCAGATCGATATCGTTGCCCAGTTTCATGTTTTTGGTGTGCAGAGCGAGTATGGCGATACGGTCTTCGAGGCCCGGTTTGTCCACGACGATCTGCCTGTCGAAGCGGCCTGCGCGCAGTAAGGCACTGTCGAGGATTTCAGGACGGTTGGTCGCGGCCATCACGATGACTCCGACCGAAGGGTCGAAACCGTCCATTTCGGTAAGCAGCTGGTTCAGGGTTTGCTCGCGCTCGTCGTGCCCGCCCATGACGGCGGGTCCGCCGCGGGAGCGGCCGATAGCGTCAAGCTCGTCGATGAATATGATGCACGGCGCTTTCTGGCGAGCTTGATCGAACAGGTCCCGCACTCGCGACGCGCCCATGCCTACGAACATTTCGATAAATTCTGAACCACCGATGTTGAAGAAAGGCACGCCTGCTTCGCCCGCCACAGCACGCGCCAGCAGCGTCTTGCCGGTTCCGGGCGGGCCGACCAGAAGCACCCCTTTCGGCATATGTCCGCCCAAACGCTGAATGCGGGCCGGGTTTTGCAGAAACTCGATAGTTTCCTTTAGCTCCTGTTTTGCGTCCTCGGCCCCGGCCACATCGTTAAATGTCACTTTCGGCAAGGAGTCGGCATGTATGCGTATGCGATTCCTGCCCAGGTTGAGGGTGCCGCGTCCTGCGGTAAAGCGGCGCGCCATCCAGCCCCAAAGCAGTAGCATAAAACTGATCGGCAGCAACCAGTTGAAAATGAAGTTGCCAAACCAGTTGCTGCCGTAACGCACCGTGTATTTTACGCCTTGTTTCTCCATGCTCTCGGCGAGCGCTTGATTCCAGAGCGGCACAGTGGAGAAATGCCTGACGACGGCGTCAGCCGGATCCGGTTTCAGCGTGCCGAAAATGACTTGTTCGGTCACTACCGCTTCCTGTATGCGCTGTTCGTTTACATATTGCAAAAACAGGCTATAGGGGATTTCTTGCTGACGCGCCTCCTGGTATCCCTGCCAGAAATACAGCATGGCGATCACGAGCAGGATATAAAAAATCGAATTCGACTGCAGATTGGCGCGGATGCCATTTGTTCCTGACGACTTAAGGTCTATGCGCGGCTCATGTTTAGCCGTCAAGGTGTCGAAGTATTCGGTCAGTTTTCGTCTAAGATCCTCAGCGCCTTTTCGGAGAAATTCAAGCAGAGTATGTTTATTCATTGGAACTCTCCTGTTTGATTGGAAAAACCCGGCTACGGCAATAAAAAGGGATCAAATGCAATAGTTGCAATAGTCGACGGTGCCGGCGGATGGGTGTGTACGGGGTTTTTGCGCTACGCTTGTCAAGCGTAGCTATCGATACGACGCCACTGGCGTATGGCGCCGGTAGCGTAAGCGAGGCCTGGTCTTGTTGATCGGGAAACGACATGCTGCATCCGATTATGACTTGCTCATATGATCGTAGCAGTTTTTTCCCTGCGCAGCAAAATGTGGTTGCCGCTAACCCGTAGCTGCATGCTGGGGGCGAAATATCGACGAAACTGCTGGAATAGTGCGCTACAAAAGCTATAAATCGATGCCGGTATGAAGATGTCAGCCGTTCAACAGGGTTTGCAAGTGTTGCTGATATATTCCCCATGGCTGTATGCGCGGCCAGCGCTGCTGCACTTCGCCGTTGCGCAGCAGTATCAGCGCGGGAAAGGTATCGATACCGTAAATCAAGGCTAAAGCCGTGACCGCCTGCGGCTCGGCGACCGCGGCGCGGAGCGCGGGGAAGCTTTTCAATAACTCCGGCACCACCACCGCAACGTCGAAATTTTCCGGGAATGTCTTGGGATCGTTGAATAGGCACAGCAGGACATATTCATGGCTTTGCGCATAAATGCGCGCCGCCTCACGATCCACTACCGGCATGCCTTGCGCACTCAAACGTGATATCAGATCCGGAAGGCTCATGAGGCGGGCTTTAAAAAGTCGGGTAACTGCGGCTCGCGGCCTGCGAGATCGGGAAACCAGCGATCGACATCCGCTTCGCCATGCATGATCCGATGCAGGCCGGCCACTGCCGCCTGAATCTGCAACGCCCGCTCCGGCTCCAGTTCTTCGCGCGCCGCGTCCAGAAATACCAATAGCCAGTTGCCGGCGGTCTGTCTACCCACCAGCCGGGTATCGATCATGCGCGCCTCGCCAAGGCCTTGGCAAAGCGCTTGAAACTCACCGGCTTCTATCACCTGCATCGCTAAGCCTATGCACATGAATGACCCGCTTCACGTAAATTCAAAAAACGCGCGTCGCCGATGCGGCATGCCGCATCGGGAGCGGGACGCTGGAGCTCGTAATTGGCAAGCGCCAGCGCGTCGCCGCTCACTCCGGGATCTTCCTGCTTGCGGCGCGCGGAAATAGCATGCGTTTGCAGATAGGCAAGCACGCGCTGCATCGCCGGTTCCAGTTGCGCCCTGACGGTGGCGGTCAAGCTGCCGCCGTAGTCTTCCAGAAGTTCCGGTTGCACGCCGACCAGATACAGGTTTTCAGGACGCTTGCCCAGCAGTTCCGATAGCGCCAGAACCTCCTGAAAACTGACCTGATGCAGGCTCATTTTTTTTGCGCCGAAATAGGCGGGTACTGCGTCGTTACTCAGCTCGACCAGCGATCCCGGCGGCAGATGAAAATCGACCGCATCCAGGATAACCAGGGTATCGGCTTCCTGCACATAAGGGATCAAACCCAGGCCCTGTGTGCCGCCATCGACCAGACTGACATTTTCCGGGAAATCGAAACCTTGTTGCAGAGCCTGCACCGCGCGCACGCCAAAACCTTCGTCCGCCCAGAGGATGTTGCCGATGCCGAGTATGAGGATTTTTTCAGTCATTATTGCAAATGTGCCGTAGAAATGGGCTTAAGGCCGCGATTAACCGTTTTATCGCGGCCTTAAGCCCGCCCCTGCAATGAATCAGTCCGTGTGGGGTGTTTGGAATATCTCAAACTACGGCCTGTCGTCTTTCCAGCGCCGCCAGCCGTCCTTCATAGTTGAGAGCAGTGATTGGCGCGACATAAGGTTTTCGCGCACCGCGACGTAGATATGAGTCATGGTGAAAACTACCAGATACCACATGCCGACATGATGCCAGGTATGCGCGCCCTGACTTTGTCCCAGCAACGGAATCACCCAGCCGAAAAGCCGGTCGGCCCAGCTGCCCTGGCCCAGACCTTCGCCGTACAGTGCAAAACCGGTCACGATCATGAACAACGCGCCCAGCACATAAAATATGAACAGGGCCAGACCCGCGAGCGGGTTATGGCCGATATGCTTGCGCGGCTCCTTCACCAGAAACAGGTACCAGAGCACTTCATGCCATAAATCGTCCCACCATTTTAGCTTGTAAACTTCCGGTACAAACAGTTGGCGGGCATACTCATTGCCGACGAAAGCCCAGTACACGCGTCCGATAAAACCTAGCGCAAGCACGTATCCGGCGGAAAAATGAGCGAAGCGGATGTTGCCGAGCAGGAAGTGCTGACTGGCTTCATCGTACACCGACACTACCGGCGGCGACGCAATCAAATAGCCGGTAATCGCCAAAACCACCAAAGCCAGCGCATTGACGCCATGCCACAAACGCACCGGCAGTTCGTAAACATAAACCGGCTTATCCAGGGGACTGATCGCAGACATGACACTCACTCCTAATTCAATACGTGCGCAACGATGCTTATGACTCGGCTGGGCGCGGGGCCGTATTTACGGCCTGCACGCGGATGCCGAACAGGTACTTCAAGATCAGACGCTTTGGCTCAACAACACGAAACCGGTGGCTCCGATGACCATGCCCGTCGCGCGATACAGCGCAGGAATCCTGACCAGCAGCCGTCCCAGCACAATGCCTGCGCCATGCAGCACGGCGGTTGCAGCGGAAAAACCGGCGGCATAGCCGGTAAAGTCCACGCCATTCTGCATTTCAGCGCCGTGGGCAAAGCCGTGGAAAGCCGCAAACAACGCAACCAGCGCCATGGCCAACGGCAGGGATACCCGCGCCATCGCGCACACGAACGCGCCGAGCAGCAACACCGACAACGCAATAGCCGAATCAGCCACAGGCAGTGAAAAGCCGCTGGCGCCCAACGCGCCGCCGGCGGCCATGAATGCAATAAAAGCCAGCGGCAAATACCCGCATTGCCGCAAATCGCGCGCAATGAAGGCCGCCCAAAGCCCAACGCTCAGCATTGCCAGCAGATGATCCAGGCCCATGAACGGATGAACCCAACCGCTGAGCAAGCCTTCGACCGGATGACCGGTATGCGCAAAAACAGCAGGCGAAACCAGAACCAACAGTGCCGCTACAAATCGTTTCATTGATATTCTCCGGGTTGGGAAAGCATAAAAAGCAGTTAGTCCACGAAAAACACGAAAATTTTCAGAGATGCAAGCATACATTAATTACTCGATTAGACGGATGAATTACTTAAGGAAACGCTGAATAAAGCGTTTTCGTTCATGGTTCGACTATGCTCAGGAGAGCCCTCTCGAAGGACTTAATCAGCGCTTCCTTAATGCACAAATAAATATTTTTCGTGCCTTTCGTGGATAACTTTAACTCGCTTTTATTACCGCACCTTTACTTCGGTCAATTCCCTGCCGTCCGCATCCATCACATGGGTCGAACAGGCCAGACACGGATCGAAACTGTGCAGGGTGCGCAGGATTTCCAGCGGCTCGTCCGCTTTCGCCAGCGGCGTATTCATCAAGGCGGCCTCGAACGCTCCGATATTGCCCTGCGGATCGCGCGGCGAACCGTTCCAGGTAGTCGGCACGATGCACTGATAGTTGTCGATCTTGCCGTTTTTGACCTTGATCCAATGTCCCAGTGCGCCGCGCGGCGCTTCGGTGGTGCCGACGCCCTGCGCTTCGGCAGGCCATGTATCCGGGTCCCATTTCGCGACATTGGCGGTCGTCAAATCACCCGCCTTGATGTTCGCTACCAGCTTGTCCTGAAAATGCTTCATCAAATGCGCGCAATAAGAGGCTTCCAGGCCGCGGGCTGCGGTGCGGCCCAGCGTCGAGAACAGCGCGGTGACCGGTAGGCCCAGTTCGCCCAGCAACTGCTCGGTCGGCCCCTTGATTTCAGGGACGCCCTTGGCGTAGCCGACAATATAGCGGGCCAGCGGTCCGACTTCCATCGCATGGCCGCGCCAGCGCGGAGCCTTGATCCAGGAGTATTTTGCACTCTCGTCCAGATTCTCGATGTTGGTTTTTGTGCCCCTGGTTTTGCTGCCCAGCACGAAACGCGGTTCGGTCACGCCGTTGAACGGATGCAGCCCGACGCTTTCGTTATCGTAGCGATACCAGGAGTGGGTCACGAACTCCTGAATCTGCTGCGGGTCCTTGGTATCGACGTCGAATACCTCGTTCAGATTGCCGTTGATGATCGCGCCGCGCGGCAACAGCAGATTCGCTGCCGTACGGTCGTTGGCCTTTTCCGGGATATCGCCGTAACTCAGCACGTTGGTGGCCGACAAACCGCCGCCGTACTGCCAGTCCTTGTAGAAGGACGCGATTGCCTTCAAGTCGGGGATATATACCTGATCGATAAACTCGATGGTGCGGTCGATGATCGACGAGACCAGGTTCAGGCGCTCCATATTGACCGCGCCCACCGCGCCGACGCCGTCAACGTTGATCGCGCACGGCACGCCGCCGACCAGCCAGTTCGGGTGCGGATTCTTGCCGCCGTACACAGTATGGATTTTGACGATGTCTTTCTGGAAATCCAAAGCTTCCAGGTAATGCGCAACCGCCATCAGATTGGCTTCAGGCGGCAGCTTGTAGGCGGGGCTGCCCCAGTAACCGTTGCTGAACGGCCCCAGTTGTCCGCTTTCGACAAACTTTTTCAGACGCGTCGCGATATCGCTGAAATAGCCCGGCGAAGACTTGCCCCACGGCGAAATGCTCTGCGCCAGAGCCGACGTCGCCTTCGGATCGGCCTGCAGCGCGCTGACCACATCAACCCAATCCAGCGCGTGCAGATGATAGAAATGCACCAGATGATCGTGCGCCTGCAGCGTCAACTGCATGATGTTGCGGATCGAGTTGGCGTTTTCCGGTATGTTGATGTTCAACGCGTCCTCTACCGCGCGCACCGAAGTCAGCGCGTGGGTGCCGGTGCAGACGCCGCAGATTCTTTCGGTAAACGCCCATGCGTCGCGCGGATCGCGGCCTTTCAATATCACTTCCAGACCGCGCCACATGGTGCCGGACGACACCGCGTTGCGGATGACGTTGTTTTCGTCCAGATTGACCTCGCAGCGCATGTGGCCTTCGATGCGGGTAACCGGATCGACGACGATGCGCGTGCCGCCGTCGTTCAGGGTAAAACCGTTGGGTGTTTGGGTAACAGTCATGATCGGTCAGGCCTCAGCTGGTTTTATCGGTGTGGGAGGTTTTCGCCTTGCCGGCGGAAACCACCGCATGGCCCGCAATCGCCGCGCCGACCGCGCCGGCGGCTATCAGCCCTGCGGTATCGGCGTTGGCTTCGATGCCGAACGCATCTATGCCGGACAGACGCTGATAGAACGGCCCCTTGTCCCAGAAGCCCTCTTCGGAGCAGCCGATGCAGCCGTGACCGGATTGTATCGGGAACGACACGCCGTCGTTCCAGCGCACCGTCGAGCAGGCGTTGTAGGTGGTCGGTCCCCGGCAGCCCATTTTGTACAGGCAATAGCCCCTGCGCGCGGCTTCGTCGTCCCAGTGTTCGACGAACTGACCGGCGTCGAAATGCGGACGGCGATAGCATTTGTCGTGGATGCGCTGACCGTAGAACATTTTCGGACGTCCCTGGCGGTCCAGATCCGGCAGTTTGTCGAAAGTCAGCATATAGGTAATCACCGCCGTCATCACTTCGGCGATCGGCGGACAGCCCGGCACCTTGATCACCGGTTTGTCGAGTATCACCTTGTGCACCGGCGTGGCCTGGGTTGGATTCGGCTTGGCCGCCTGCACGCAGCCCCAGGAAGCGCAGGAACCCCAGGCAATGATCGCTGCGGCGTCCTTTGCGGCATGACGCAGTTGCTCGACGAATGGCTTGCCGCCGACGATGCAATACATGCCGTCCTCATTCAGCGGAGGATTGCCTTCCACAGCCAGGATATAGCGCCCCTTGTATTGCTTGATCACGTTTTCCATCGCCGCTTCGGCCTGATGGCCCGCCGACACCATCAGGGTATCGTCGTAATCCAGCGACAGCATCGACAGCACTACGTCTTTCGCCAGCGGATGCGCGGAACGGATGAAGGACTCGGAGCAGCAGGTACATTCGAGACCGTGCAGCCACAGTACCGGCGTGCGGGGCTTGTTTTCCATCGCATGCACGATGTTGCCGACAAACTGCGGCCCCAAAGCCAGGGAGGAGGCAGTCAGACTGCAATACTTCAAAAAGCTGCGCCGGCTTATTCCCTGCCGTCGCATCACATCGTAAAAGCTCTCGCGGCCTACAGTCATCGGTCTCCTCCGCTTCTGGATTGTTGTTGTTCCGGCCTGGTTGTCATGGCCCGAACATCGAACGCGCGGAACCCAATAAGCCTACAGCGCGTATGGCATTTAGTATGCCACTATGCAGGTTACTGATTCCATGAGGCAGGGAAGAAAATTAGCTTGTCACATAAATGACATTTTGTTGTGCAGCGATACGACAATGTCGTTTTACCGACCCGTCCGCGCACGATAGCGACAGGCGCCGGTGTTTATTCCCCTTTCCCTGCGGGCATAGAGGGAGGGAAACATGGGTCGAATGCCGGCAGTAACGTTAACAGAAAGCGCTGCCCTACCGCATGTCGCCGTGGGCGCGGAGTCGGCTGGTTGAGAGAACCCGCTGGTACACGGCAAACACCCGTATGATCGGAAGCGGCGTTTTTGTCATAACCGGTCAGGCTGGTTCTTTAACCGGGTAATAAACGCTGCCACTGCTGCCCGCAAGGTCGCGTGGAAATTCCGCCGAGCCAGGGTTTCGATTAAAACCGTTCCTTATTCCCTCCAATAATGCGAAGTTTTCAGGAACGCTTTCCAGGTTTTTCCTGCCGCGGCCAGGCGTTCGGCGGCTTCGCGTTCATGCCACCCTATTATCAGTCCGGCGGCGAAGGCGTGTTCGGTCAGGTCATTGTTCCGGTTTTTGAACGGGGCCTCGGCGGACAAACCGGCCAGCAGCAACCGTGCAACGGCTACGTCGTTGATATGACCGAGTTCATCCTGTAGCGATGACACTACTAAAGCCGCTTCTCGCGCCGCCTTGCCGGGCCACAGGGAGCGAAAAAACTCGGAGGCGTAGCGCAGTTTTTTCAAATCGATCCGCAGGGCATGACGGGCTTTCGGCTCCAGGCGCCGGAAATGGCGTCCGGCTTTGCCGGCCTTACGCCGTCGCCGGGTGAGGATAGCGGCGGCAAAGGTTTTGACCGGTAGCAGGGTGGCTTCCGAGAGCCGGGACTCCCCTTCGATCCAGGCGGCAAGGTTCACGCAGAGGGCGATCAAGCGCGGTGATCGCAGCGCTTCGCCCGCCGAGACATACGCCCGGTCGCGCCGCCCGGCTACCTCGGCGGCGAGCGCTTGCAGCCCGCAGTGGTCCGGCAGGGCGGCGATCACCGGTCCGGCGATTTCGTCCAGGAAAACGTCGAGGTTGCGGGCGTCGCCCAGCGTTCCGGCAGCCCAGCGTAATTCCTCGCGCAGGGGGAGGGCGCTCTCGTCCAGAACGCCGGAAAACAGCGTGAACGCCGAGCGCAGCCGTCGCAACGCCACGCGGGCCTGATGCACGGCTTCCGGATGGTCGCCCTGCGCCAGGCAAACGGCATTACGCAGAAAATGCACAAGGCCGCCGCGCAGGATCGCTCTGATGGCCTCGGCCAACGGCATTTCCGGGTGCAACAGGATTTCCGGCGCCTTGACCGGTTGCGCATTCCCGTTCGCCGGCAAGGCATCTCCGCGCTGCGTTTCAAGCAGCCCCGCTTCGGACGATAAATTTCTGTCCTGCTTGTTGTTGGTACAGGATTTTCCCTGCTCGTTTTTCAGGCGATTGATTTCAGCCTTCAGCGCCTGAAGTTCGTTCTCCGGAACAGGATTTTCGCCGGTCAACCGCTCCATGATAGTTAATAGCTTTTTGACGGCAACCAGACTTCCGCCATTTCCACGCGGCGTAGCTTCTTGGCTCATGGCGCTGTTTTTAGCCGATATGTCGTAGTTTTTCATGAGTGTGAAAACTCCGGATAGATATGCGCTGCCGGCAACATAATGACGCAGGCGAGGCGAAGACGCGCAACGGGCGGTCGCGCCCGGATCGAGCACAGTAAAAGTATGTCCGAAAAGCACAGCGATAGATACCTGCGCCGGCATCCGTCGCGCGCGCAGCCGGTGGTCGGCATGCAGACTACGGCGTGTTATGCAATGAGCAGGCAGACGGCGCTCGATTTAATCCTGCGACAGGCGCAGAGCCTGCCCGGAGCGCAGCCGTAAGGAACGAACGGCAGGCTGTCGTTTCCGTTCGCGGTTGGCTTGTCGAACCATGAACGGAAACGCATTATTCCGCATTTACTGAAACTCCGGACGAGGCCGCGAACGTGTTTTTTTCATTGACCCCAGCCGACTTTTAAATCCTTGTGCAGCCGGTTGGTAAATTCAACGAGATTTTCATGGGATTTCGCCTTATCGAAAATCGGAGCGCTGAACTCCGATACCAGAATGAATTGCGATAAAATTCCGTAAGCGGTAATGTCCAGGGTCGTGGGTTTATCGCCGAAAAAATAGTCTTTGACGCCCAGGAAGTCGGACAGCGCTTTCAAGTCCAGGTTGCCTTTTTCCGCAATTTCATCGTCGGAAAGACGCCCGATTCCCTGCTTGTAAAGCGCTTGCCTGACGTCGTTTCGCGCCCTGCAGGCAACAACTTTGTTAAGCGGAAACGGAATGCCTCCAAAAAATAATTTGTTCAAGGTATTTGCGTTATGTTCCAACGCCCAGCGGGCATGAACCAGAACCCAGTAGAGGTGTTCGTCTATCATTTTGATAAATGCGTGCGCGATGGCTTTATCGGTGCCGCTTAGATGGCTGTCGATATCTTTGCCATAGGTTTCCTTCAAATACTGCAGGATAAAGCTTGAGTCGGGAACGATATTGCCGTTGTCTTCGATATAAGGCAGTTTTCCTTTGGGCGCTTTGCGTAAATATTGAGCGCCGTTCAGCGTTTCATAGGGGATGCCCGCCAGTTTCAGATAAGCTTCAACCTTGACGCAAAATGGGCTGGCGTCGCATACATCACCTACCGGTCCGAATTTGTAAAGTTTAATCATTGAATGACCTTCTGTTGTCCATGTTATAAAACGATACGCAAAACGCTCAATCGCAATCCGTCACGCTGAAGCCGAACGCTCGGCAAGTCGTGGCAGGAGTGAATACCCGACCGGGCTTCGCGAACACCTCGCCATCATCGATGATGCAACTGACAGTTTCTGTCAGCAGAGATACATTATTGCGGTTGAACGCCCTCGATTTCCCGCCACTCCTTCAGCAACGTCTGCCGTCGGCGCGGGTAGCGTTGTTCGGAGATGGTCAGGGAAGTTATCCGGTCCGCGCGGAAATGGCGGAATGCCTGACGCAGTTCGCACCAGGCAACGACAATACGGATATGATCGAAAAAAGCGAGCGCGAACGGCCAGATCGTGCGCGCGGATGCAGCGTCCTGGAGGTCGCAATAAGTAATGTCCAGTTTACGTTCCAAGCGGATCGCCTGACGAATCAGCGGCAATTCCGCTTCGCCTGCCGGAATGTCGGCGCCGGGGCCTATCAGCAGCGTGGAAGTGTCGAGCATTTCCCGCAGATCGCCCGGAAGCACGGCGGCAATTTTTGCCAGCGCGTTACGCGCAGCGGAACCGAGCCGGGTATCCGCGCGATCGACCACCCAGCGCGAACCCAGCACCAGCGCTTCGATTTCGTCTTCCGAAAACATCAACGGCGGCAGCATAAAACCGGGACGCAGGACGTAGCCAAGACCCGGCTCGCCTTCAATATGCGCGCCTTGCGCCTGCAAGGTTCCGATATCGCGGTAAAGCGTGCGCACACTGACGCCCAACTCGGCGGCCAACGCCGCCCCGGTTACCGGATAGCGGTGGCGGCGCAAAAGCTGGATCAGATCGAACAGGCGTTGAGTGCGGGACACGCGGTGTTTCCTTCCGAACGGAGAAGAGACAAGTATCTCATTACATATCGCTATTTTGGGTGAGTGGCGTTCGCTAACTGCTGCTTTCTAAGCTGCCTATGCGGCAGCGAACGCTGCGGCGAATGGATCGTTTTCGTTGTAATATTTCTAAGCTGCCTATGCGGCAGCGAACACGATCAATGCGCAAATAAGCGGCGTTGTAATTTTCTAAGCTGCCTATGCGGCAGCGAACGATAGGGCGAAGCCAGGGAATGGCGAAGGGTATTTCTAAGCTGCCTATGCGGCAGCGAACCCAGCACAGCCAACGCATGCAAAGGGTCAGTGTTTCTAAGCTGCCTATGCGGCAGCGAACACCGGCTGTGAGCGCCCACAGTTCGCCTTTTATTTCTAAGCTGCCTATGCGGCAGCGAACAGCGATTTCATCGCGTTGAGCGCGATATTCATTTTCTAAGCTGCCTATGCGGCAGCGAACCATGATGTGTTACCGGAACGATAAACGGTTTGTTTCTAAGCTGCTTATGCGGCAGCGAACTTTAATGCCGGCGCTGATCCGGTGGCTACGATTTTCTAAGCTGCCTATGCGGCAGCGAACACCCTGTCGACTGAGCGGTTATGTTTGCCCTTTTTCTAAGCTGCCTATGCGGCAGCGAACTACGCTGAGCGCGTGCGCTTCTTCGATAACAATTTCTAAGCTGCCTATGCGGCAGCGAACGAATGGTTGATGCCAAGATTGCGACCGTAGACTTTCTAAGCTGCCTATGCGGCAGCGAACGATCTGCGACAATATCCGTTGGTGTCGCTGATTTTCTAAGCTGCCTATGCGGCAGCGAACTTCGGCAAGAAGGGAGTGATTTACCGCTTGATTTTCTAAGCTGCCTATGCGGCAGCGAACGGGGTCAGAGGACGCGCTCCGGAGGCGATGCATTTCTAAGCTGCCTATGCGGCAGCGAACGACCTGTGCGCCGCCTACATGCTCGACAAGCTTTTCTAAGCTGCCTATGCGGCAGCGAACGAAATATCCAATAACCTTGCAGCATGCTCAGTTTTCTAAGCTGCCTATGCGGCAGCGAACGTGCATGCGTTGCGGCTATTCCGGAGACGCGTTTTCTAAGCTGCCTATGCGGCAGCGAACGTCAATGCGCCCCCGGTATAGTTCGCGTCCTTTTTCTAAGCTGCCTATGCGGCAGCGAACAGCTGCGCACCGTATTCCAGGCCTAATTTTTTTTTCTAAGCTGCCTATGCGGCAGCGAACAAGATAATCGGCTTATGAAGTCATGCCCATATTTTCTAAGCTGCCTATGCGGCAGCGAACAATCTATATGCCGCAGTTTGCGCCGCGCGTATTTTCTAAGCTGCCTATGCGGCAGCGAACCGGGAAGGGCGTACACGCTGCGCACCGATTCCTTTCTAAGCTGCCTATGCGGCAGCGAACATCACCAAACGCGGCTTCACCCTGCTGGCGATTTTCTAAGCTGCCTATGCGGCAGCGAACACCTCGCGCGATCTGTTTGATAATCTGATCTTTTTCTAAGCTGCCTATGCGGCAGCGAACTACAGAAAATCGAAACAGCCGCCGCTCATTTTTTTCTAAGCTGCCTATGCGGCAGCGAACACGTTGAGCAGGTGAGGAACTAAGCTACCCATTTTCTAAGCTGCCTATGCGGCAGCGAACCGAAAGAGTTTCCCGGCGTAGCCAATTTTCTTTTTCTAAGCTGCCTATGCGGCAGCGAACTTCATGTTCTTGTATGCTTTCCAGCTCTTCGTTTTCTAAGCTGCCTATGCGGCAGCGAACATGAAGACGACCTGAAAACGCGCTTGATCCCTTTTCTAAGCTGCCTATGCGGCAGCGAACATGAATGATGGCGGCGTCACATGGCTGGCAATTTTCTAAGCTGCCTATGCGGCAGCGAACTTGATACAGGGATTTGTTCCGGTTCTGGTTTATTTCTAAGCTGCCTATGCGGCAGCGAACCCACACGCGGCCCTTGTGGGTTACGGATGCCTTTCTAAGCTGCCTATGCGGCAGCGAACAACTTTCGCGAGGCGGCGACCAAATTCCTATTTTTCTAAGCTGCCTATGCGGCAGCGAACTTTATGACTCATCATTCGAGCGTAATTGAATTTTTCTAAGCTGCCTATGCGGCAGCGAACGAGTAGTGCATTTCAAAATGTTGCATCGTATTTTTCTAAGCTGCCTATGCGGCAGCGAACGCTCCGCATGCGGCTTGCGGTTCGCCCTTGACTTTCTAAGCTGCCTATGCGGCAGCGAACTTCATACACCTCGTCCGGTATTAAAAGTACCTTTTCTAAGCTGCCTATGCGGCAGCGAACCATAGCAGAGGAAACCAAGCGTCCGTGCAGTTTTTCTAAGCTGCCTATGCGGCAGCGAACTGTGCGCCGAATTAAAATAAGATAAATACATCAATAGGCTGGGCGCAATTATCCATTTTTACCAATGAAAAATCGCGCTCAATATAAGGTATTGATTAGATTTGGTTTTTAAAGAACGGCAATTTGAAAAGGTCAAAAAATGGGTACGCTGCTTATCCGGCTTAGACCGTAGGCGCTGAAACCGGCCTGTACCAGGGCCGGTTTCTCGGCGTAGCCGACGAACAGACAAAACCGTTCGCCGTTGGTCTGGCTGTTCATCCACACATAAGGCGCATCGGCGCGCCGTTCGCTAAAGTTTTCCAGTGCGGCCAGCGCCTGTTCGAAGCCGATGTTTTCGCGTCGCGCCTTGCGACGCGCCAGTCTGGCTTTGCTGCTCTTCGGCTGTATGCGTGGGTAGCAGGCATAGGCGCGGATACGTTCGGGTACGGGACGGATGCCGGTCAAATGGATGTAGTCGCTGAAACGGCTCAGCCATTGCGCAGCGTTAAAGCGTTCGAGCAGCGCTTCGCTTTCGGCCAGCAGCCGCAGCTTGTTGCCGAGCAGGCACTGTTGCGCATCGTAGCCGGGGAAGGCGACGCCGACAGGTACGCTGCCGTTAGCCTCCTGAATTTCAACCAGTCCCAAATGAATTTGCCGGTAGAGCTTTTCCCACAGGAAATGCAGCCCGATATCGGCGTCGGGCAACAGGGTGATATCAATATAGCGGTTCATGGATTAGTCCTTGCCGCTTTCGCCGAATACGCCGCCGCGCACCAGCACCGCCATCACGTAATGCTCGTCGTTTTTGTGATCGAGCTTGCCTCCGCGCGCGAAACGGTCGAACAGCGTGTAAAAGTCGGCTTTTTCCTTCGGGGTGCGGTAGGCTTTGCCGAGACTGGTCACAGCGCCGTAAGGCTCTATCGCAATCGGGCCTGCGCCGTTCTGGCTGTCGTCGTGCGCCGGATACCAGGTGTCGATAGTGCGCAACGCGTTGCCGATTTTTTGCGAGTGCATGCCGGCTATGCCGTCGATCTGGTAGAGAATCTTGCTTTTCTTCGACTTGCTGTTGCCTTTGTCCAGCACCAGCTCTTCGCTGGGATAAACATCCTGCGCTAACCCTATCTGCGCATAAGCGCTGATTTCCAGCAACAGGAATTCGGTTTTGCCGGACAAGGCGGCGGCGATTTTGGCGGCAAGTGCGGCGATATCGGCATGATTGAGATCGAAGCTGTGGGTGCCGACGGTTTTAGCGTCGAAAACCCAGCTTTGCGCCTCGCCCTGATTCAACACCCTGACCGCAACTTCGATGCGTTCCGCGCCGACGCGGTTGCGCCATAAAAAGCGGGCGTTGGCGATGTTGACCGCGTAGCGTCCGGCCAGCTCGGTAAATCCTTCGGCGTCGATATAGGCTTTGGCCGCCTGCGCGTAACTGGCGCTGAATTCGGCGCTGTTGCAGGCCGACGGTCTGTAAATTGGGCTTTTCCACTTCGGCGTCCAGTTTCAGCGGATCGTCCTGCAACGGCTTTTTCAGGCGGTTGGAAATGGTGCCGCGCACCGATTTTTCCTGCAGTTTCAGCGGCGCTGCCGGCCCGTATTTGTTTTCCCAGGCGACGCCGTAGAAACGTCCGTCGGAAGGAACCAGTTTTTTCTCGAATGCGAGTACCGTGGCGATGGGCTTGTCTTTCTTAGCCATGATGTATTTTCCTTGCTGGTAGGTTTGCGATGATTGTATTGGCCCTCACCCTAGCCCTCTCCCGCAGGGAGAGGGGACAAAGGGCTGCGACTGCGATGGTTTTGTTCGATCAGGTAAAGATGGTTTTCCGCGTCGTAGCGGCTGCGCCAAAGTATTTCGTCCAAGTGCCGGATGCGGTACGGCATCCTGAACTCGCCCAGCGTGACCAGGCTTTCGGCGAAACGGTGCGGGGTATCCGGGTCGCGCTGATTTTCGGCACGGCCCGGTTCGCTGACGCCATGGAAGCCGGTTGCGATCGGCACGATCCAGCCGCCGCTTTTGCGTTTCGCCGTCCATTCCACTGTGCCGTCGTCCGCTATTTCGCTGCGGTAGGCTACCTTCAGGTAATCCAGCAGCGCGTCGATGGCGTCCGCGCCGTTTTGCATCGCGTCTATCATCAGGTCGCGGCGTTCGATCAACGCATAGCCCGGCATTACACGGCGCATCAGGGAGCGCAACGCCTTGATTTCGTCAACAGCTATGAACTCCGGCTGAGAAAACGCCAGAATATCGCCTCCGGCAACTTTCCATCCGGCGTTAATATGGCCCGACAAGGACGCCCGTAATGCTTCGCGATCGAGCGGCAGGTTCTCGCATTCCACTATCAGCGAAATATTGAGATCGCAGCGCGCTTCTTCGATAAACGAAGGGCGTTCGCCGTTTTTATCGAGCGGATTGCCGGTGCCGACGATGGAATGCACATAATCGCCGCGCCCCCGGTGGGTGTGCAGGGTAATGGCGTGGCAAACCACGCCGATGCTGTTGAAAAGCGGTTCCGGGTTGCCGGTCTGATTCATCCGCCGCTGCAAGGCATGTACTGCGCCGAACCAGGCGGTCATTGCCGGAAAGCCGATGGTATAGGGGCTGGACAGCGCGTTGGCGTTGTGGATCGAGATTTTCGGCAACAGCAGCATCTGTTTCATCTTCATCTCCACCCCTCCCGATGTTCGGCAATCACGCGCCGGATATGCGTCAGTTCGACATCGCCCACAGCAACATGTTCTTTACCTAAGATTTTTTTATAGGTATATACAAACCAATGCGCGTAATCTTTCATGATCGGTTCCAGCCAATCGTCGGTATTTTCGCGCTGTTCGCGATAGTGTTCATCCAGCCAGATTTTTTGCCGCAAGGGTAAGCGGGTATTTTCCGACCATCCGGCTGGCAGTTGCCGCATCTGCCAGCATTTGTCGATGACTTGCTCCACGATCTGCAAGATCAAATCATCGCGGGCCTGGCGGTTTTCCATGTCATTCCGGTAAAAAAGCAGATTGCGGTGAAAGGCCTGGAAATCGCGTTGATACTGTCTGTAATACAGGCTGTCGGCAAAAAAACTTAATTTTGGCACGCGCACTTCGCGCGCTTCCAGTTGCGGCGGCAAGGATGGCAACAGATAGGCCGTGCCTCCGTTTGTGCTATTCAATTCACTGATATTTTGTTTATTCGAACCGCCGTAGCCGATCTCGGTCAGGTTATAAAGCTCGTCGTAACCGTGTTCGTTATGCTGCTGTTTACGCCGGTCTTCGCGCGCCTGTTTTGCGGCATCGGAAAAGCGCATCGCGTTGATGCGCGCTTTCAGCGCGAACATCAGGCCGGAGGGCGTCAGTAGCGACAGCAGGTGATAGCCTGCATCGACCGGGAAATAAACCTGTTTGATTTTTTCGGAAGTTTTAACGGTATCGGAAAGCTCGGTGATAGAAAGCAAGCCTTGCTGGATTTCAATAAACGGCATCGACGGTATTGTTAATTGTTGTTTAATATAAGCGCTATCTTGCTGTAGATGTTCCAAGATAGATTTTCCGTCTGTCAATTGGAGCGATAGAAATTTCCAGATGGGAATGTTTGCCGATGTGTCAAAAATAGTATCGAGCTCAGTATCGGCATTACCTGTTCGCAAAAAACCATCAGCTTTGAAATTGGATGTTGCACAGATTTCACTGATGTTTTTGGCGTCAGGATGGCTGAATTTAACGGGATGGCTGACTCTGGATAGTTTATTTGCTTTTTTTGCTGCGCTCGGCAACCAATCATCCAGTTCTTTTTCCAGTTCTGATGAGCTTGGATTTGACACATTTTTTATCCGGGCGGATAAAAATGCTTGTAATACAATATCTAGCATATCATTGTCCTTCTAAAATTCAGGGCAAATAAGGGTGTAGTGTAGAGTAAATTAATTTACAACCTGTGTTATTAACGTTGTTTTTGCTTACTACCGAGTAGGTAGCTTATAAAGCTTTGCCGTACATTTTTACCTACATGAAGTCAATATTAAACCAGTTTGCAGGTACAATACGCCTGCTATTTAATAGTGAGATGAACTATGGCAATCGAATCCAACAAACAGGACGTTCTGAAAATTCGCATGGATGCGGTAACGTTACAGCTACTCGAACGGGCCAGAGGCTATGTTGACCTGGACAGAAACAAATTTATTCGTCTAAGCATTCGGGAAAAGGCGGACGCCGTTATTTCGGAATATGAAAAAACCCGCTTCAATGCCGACGACTGGCAACGGTTTTTCGACATGCTGGATAATCCGTCCGAGCCAGGCGAACACATGAAAAAAGCAGCTGCGACCTACAGGAGCATTATTGCCGGTGCCGCCGGCTTTTACCAAAAATTCGGTTTCAAGCCGCTGTTGGCGACTCCAAACCGTTTGGTGCTGCCGTTTTCGGCGATAAAAAGTTTGCTTTAATCAATTATTACGCTTGTATCCATTCTCAAGATGCATTCCCGTTCATGGTTCGACAAGGCTTTCCTTAGCGCAGTCGAAGGGCTCATCGCAAACGGAAACAATAACCTGCCGTTCGTACCCGATCACGAGCTAGGCATGGGTTGCTTCACCCAACACATCAGAAACCCATTGACTCAGGCTTTTACCCGCTGTTTGTGCAGCTACCAGCGCGGCGGCATGCACCCGCATCTCCGGCGGCGCATTCTGTGTTAATTTTCCACTGGCCGGCGTCTCGCCACGCGCATTGCTATCGTCAATCATGAAGTCGATAGCCGCCTCGAAATCGGCGCGCAACTCCGTCACGGTTTCGCCATGAAAACCGATGATAGCGCTTACCCCCAGTACGCGCCCTACAAAAATATTATCGCGCTCGTCGAATTCAATATGGGCGCTATAGCCCTTATAAGTCATCGTATTCATGGTGTGATCTCCAGTTGCGTGAGGATAGCGCGCACTTGTTCAACCTGATACTTTTTCGCTTCCTTACCCGGGTGAGGGCGATGAGCGTGCCACTCTACGCCATGTAGCGTGAATCTCACGCGAGAACCTTCTCGCTCGGTTTTTTTAGCACCGAGTGCGAGATTAACAATCCCTCAATCTCGGCAAAGGCAATAGATGCCCGTGTAGGCAAAGCGAATACAGCATGCAAGATTTTTATGTGTTTGACTTTCATAGGATGAATGCTATCACTTGAATTACTTTACAATTTACTGTTGCAGGTTATGAACTGCTCACTGTTTTTTCCACATCCCCAACTGATCGGAATATTCGAAGCCGTTGCCGCTCAGTTTCTCTTTTTCGCCAATACGCACGCTGATTTCGCCGTAACGCAACGCCGCTTGCAGGAGCGACAGCCCTTGACGTTCGGCCTGCTGTTCCAGCAATTCTTCGTAGTCTCGATGCAGCCATAATTTGCCGCTCCAGGCCTGATCCGAAGGATCACGGTGGATTTTGTAGTATGTCTCAACCGGATTGATGCCGCCGTCCGGGGTTTTCTCAACGAATTTTCCTTCAGGCATAAGGTATAAATTTTGATGGTTGTCCTGTTTGCGAAACGGTTTCAAATGTTGCGGCAACGCCGTCAGCCACCAGCATTCGTCGAGCCATCCTTGCAGCGCTTGCGGGCCTTGATCGTCGTAGGCGGTTAATAAATGTCGAATACTGGCATGTTCCAGATCGGCCAGATTGTTATCCGGTCTGAGTTCGGCGTTGCGCCGGATGCGCGGCAACGCATTGATGTTCGCCAACTGTGCGCCGGGGATCAAATCCATCAGGTCGTGACTGGCTAAAGGGAATTTCTCGCTTTCGTAACCGGGGCGGCAGTAGGCTGGGCGTTGTTGCTTCAGCGCTTTCAGGTTGTATTGCATTAACGCGATGTTGGCGCTTTGCGGCAGGATGTCGAAACGATGGCGTAAAATCCGCCCCGCCAGCTGAATGATGGAGCGATAGGACGACGGTTCCACCACCGCCCAGTCGAAATCGTGATCGCGTCCGACCTCTTCCACCGGCGTTGCCACCAGAATGAAAATCAGGTTTTCGGCGGTGCTGTGATCCAGATGCCGGCGTATCAGCGTATCGTCGAACGGTGAGCGTTTGCTGCGTTTCAGCACCGTATCCAGATGTTTTTCCTGCGCGTGGCGCAGCAATAACACCTGTTGGCTGTGATATGCCATCACGCGCATATCCACCGTTTCCGGCCATTGCGCCTGCGCCAGATATTGGGTCAGCCGGATACAGGGCGGAATATTCGCCATGCGCACCACGCCGAACGATACGTATTTACCGCTATGAGGGTCGGTTAGGGCGTGACGCCGGTGCTGGACGATAATCGCTTGCTGAACGACCGCGAAATACTGCTGCTCCATGCCGGTTTCGTCGCAGTCGGACGGTATGCAGGCAACAATTTCGGCTATGCGCCTGACCGGCTGTTTTTGCAATTGCCCGCTGCGTTTTTCGATAAAATGCTGATGCGCCTGACGATAGCTTTGTCTGCGCACGGGAATTTCCGCATCCTGTACCGTTTCGATACGGGTGGCGAATTCGTCTATCCAGGCGCAGCCGATTTGGTGTTTGATGTCCCGGGTCAGTGCAAACAGCCGCCAGCCTTGCTGATAGGCGTTGAAATAGCCTTCGGCCAGATCGGGCGGAATCGTGGCAGAGGAAATCATCACCTTGCGTCCCAGCATCCCGGCCAGATGGATCAAACGGCCTATTGCGACCAGATCGTCGCCGTCGAAGTCGTCGATTTCATCTATCACCAGATCCGACGACATCAGGCGCAAATACGGCAGGATATAGCGTCCGCCGCGCTTGGTTTCGGTTGCCGCCATCAGATGATCGATGGTGCAGGCCAGAACCGGGGCGTACAGGAATTTTTGTTTGCGTTCGTCGGCCTTGCCGTTGCCATCGCACCACACGGTACTGAGCGCGCTTAAGGTGTGATCCGGTATCTCGAAATCAATCGCGTTGTCTTCCCATAATTCTTCCGTCGATTCGGAACCGTTTTTTTCGTGATCGCTTTCGGCATCCGCTGCCGCTTCCGCCGTTTGCCGGTGCAGTTCCATCACCGCGCGCGAACCGATCATCACCGCCAGTTCGCTATCGTCCAGGCCTATGCGGTCGCGGTATTCCTGGCCGGTTTGCAGCGTCAGCGTGCGCAACCCGAGCGCCAGCGCATAACGCAGGCTGTCGCCGTCGACGGATAAAGCCTGCATGATTTTGGCGTTGGCCAGGGTTTTACCGCAGCCGGTACTGGCCATGTTGACCGCGAAAAAACCGTAGCGCGCGTTGCCGGTGTTTTCTTCGGCTTTCCAGGCCTTGATTTTTTCCACGGCCTTGTCCTGCCAGCGGAAGCGGTCGTCGGCGCTTTTTTGTTTCAGTCTTTTTACATCGTAAACGCGCGGCACGTCGTCTTCGAAAGCAGGCAACAATTGCGCGTTTATCAATGTCTGTCTGGCGACGCCGATCAAGTGTTCGTCCAGCGCCTGTTTGAATCGGCCGGTTTTTTTGTCGGTGTTGGCGTACAGCGGCAGCGCGTTGCCCCACTGTTTGTCGGCATCCTGCGAGGAATAATGGTGATCGCCCAGCATCAGGCTCAAACGCGCATGCTGCAAAATCAGCCGGTAGCTGCCGTCGCTGACGGCTTGCTGCAGCAGCGGTAACGCATCCTGCAGGCGCACCGCCCATTTTTTTGCCTGCTTTAACCAGCGAGCAGACCGGCTGGGCAAGCCTTTCGGGAAAGTCAGGCAATCGGCGATGTTTTCATCGCTGTTTCGATAGCCGAATTCGGCGCTGATGACTGAAAATAACAGCTCGAATTGTGTAACCTGCGGCGCGCCTTTGAAACTATCCTGGGGCAGCGGCAAGCGATGATGCGCAACCATCAGCCACGCCAGCATGGAAGCGGCGGGCGGCAATTTTGCCAATGGTTTATGAGTGGCGTTTGCCGCCAATATTGTTTTGAGCTGTGCTTCGTCGATTTCGCCTGCGGCCAGACGCGACAGCCAGCACTCATCGCTGTCGCCGTTCACAAACGCATGCAGCAGCAGACAGGATACCCATTCGTGGCGTAGCGGATCGGCGATGATTTTTTTCGATTTGCCCGGTTTCAGTTTGGATTGAAAAAACAGGGAGGCCTTGCCCCAATCATGAAACAGCGCCGCCAACGCGGCCAATGCCTTGATCAGCGGCAGCAAACGCCAGTCGTTTTCCCATTGGGTGTTGATGACGGTTTTACGCGTGCTATGCACCGGCACGATGCCTTGCGCATTGAATTTTTTACGGTTGCCGACGATCCACACCAGCTCGCTGCGTCCACGGCTACGCAGCCAGTGGCAGGAAACGGCGGTGTTTTTCGATGCGGTTTTGCGCAGCAGTTTTTTTACTGCATCGAGGCCGTCGCTGGTGATCACTGTTTGCCAGGTACAATCGCCGATACGATCGGCAAAGCTGTCGAGTACGCGGCGGGTTTTGTTCAGCGCGTTTTTCTCGCACTGCGAAACGAAGGTCACCATCATAAGCGGCTGCCTTCCTCGCTCAACGTTTTGACAGCCTCGAACATGAAATCCAGCGCCTTATGTTCGGCAAAGCTTTGCAGGCATTGCTGGCGAAATTCCTGTTCGTTCATTTTTTCCGAGGCACAGATAAACGCCCAGGGCAGAACCAACGCATCCTTCACCAGATCGGCGACATCGAAAACCAACGCGCCGCGCCGGGTTTTGCCGTGCATGACCGCGAAGCCGTGCGGTATGCCCAGCACCCAGAGCGTGGTGGCGGCCAGACCGTAAGCCAGATAATTGCCGTGATTCAAAAAGGCGTTGGCGTCGTCTTCACCGGCATGATCGCGCGTAAAACCGTCATGCCGGGTCAGGTTGGCGGCGATTTTATAGAGGTTTTTGGTGAGCTGCGCTTCCGCCGTCAGCAGGTCGGTCACACTCGCGCTCTGCGCTATTTTGGTTTTGGCGTTGCTCAATGCCCGCTCCACATCGGCATCGTCGGCATATAAACCGTGCGCTTGCAAATCCCTGTCCCTGCCCCAAACCTGCTGTAAATAATCGAGACGCAGTTGCTGCAAACGTTTCGCCACCGCCAGGCGTTTGTTGCCGTCGAACCAGAACGCCAGCCAGTTCTGAACGTATTCGGTTGGACGGTATTCGCTTTGCGGCGACAGCCATTCCACCTCGCCGGCGGCAATCAGCGGCGTGCCGCCGCTGCCGCTGAAGCCGATCAACACCCCGGCGGATGCCAGCATCCTGACCGCCGACTGCGTGATCGAAGTACCCATGCCCAGCAGTATCACCGTGGTGTTGGCAATCGGGATATTCCAGTATTGTTTTTCATTGGTTTCGTCGGTGAGATACACCACCCGGCCGTCCTTCTGCATTACCCGGCACTTTTCCAGGTAATAAATGTTGGCGCGCTTGGAGTGTAATATCGCTTTCAGATCGGAAAGTTGGTCCATGGTGCAGAGTTGTCCGGCGTTATGGCGTATTTTTTATGCTGTAGTATCACTCGTAAGGGTTGCCGCCATGCTCAGCCAGATACAACTCCGCCGACACAGGATTACCGGTCGGCTCGTAGATATCCGGCCTTAACAGCCGATCGACAAAGCGCCAATACATGGGTTCGGAGAATTCCTTAACCAACGGCAAATTGAGCGCGGCGTAGACAGGCGTCCAGGCTTCTTCCTCGCCGTTTTTAACACGCACTGACAGAGCGGGGTTGAACTGATACCAGCCTGTTCTAACGCGTTGAAATAAACGCCGGTTATAGGCGTAATCGCGCTCCACCTCGTTGCGAGACAGCACGCCGGATAAATAGGGGCGCTTGCGGCGATGTTCCGGCAGCACCGACAACGGCGCCAGTTCGTAGGCGGCGAGCAAAGCTTTGGTATCGAAGGCGGGCGGCTCTCCCCATCGCCCCCTGCTGAAGCAGAATTTGAACAAGGCCCACATCGTCTGGAACAGAAAATACTCGCTCAAATGGCGATCAATGCGCACCAGGCGTTCGCCTGCCATTACGTCCACAGCAGGCGGGGCGATCAAGCCGTAAATTGTGGCGAAAGACTGTTGGGCGAATTGCTTATCCTTATGTTGAAATACCCTGACCATGGCCCAATGCAAGGCGTTGCGCCCAAGATGGTCGGTCAATTCGATGTTGGCGCCGCGCTCCAGCAAAGCTTCGATCAGCGGGATATTGCCCGTGGCTGCTGCAGCCATCAATGGCGTAAAATTCATCGGCGAACGGTAATCGACGCCGTGACGCTCGCATTCGCGCAGAACCTCCTTGAAATTGTTCTGCTCGTAGCGGCCCAGGTGCTTGCGCCGCAGCGACGGAAATTGTTGCGCGTAATGTTTGGCCTGCTCGTATTTGCCGTAGCGCCCCAAATAAGCGACCAGAACGGACTCGCTGTACATGGCGGCGTATTCGAACAGCTGATGGCGGTATTTCGCGCTGGGCGCCTGTTCGTGAAACACCTTGCCCAGATGTTCGCGCAGCCTGGCTTCGTCGAATACCGGCCACGGAACCGGAACCTGTTTGAGTATGTTCTTGCGGATGGCGTCGGCCTGTTCCTGCTTGCCCTGCAATTCCAGTTTGCGCGCTTCTTTCTGCCAATCCTCCAGCGTGGAGGTTTTGGCCTCCACCTGCATTTTGTCCGCGCCGGCCTGAATGCCCAGCAATTGTAGCAACGGATGGCGCGCGTCGGATTCGATCAGATAGATGCGTTTGATCGCGCGGGTCAGCGCTACATACAAGGCGTTGACGAAAAACTTGTAGACTTCCAGCGACTTGTCGCTTTTATCCCTGGCGCGGCGATAGTCCAGCTCTTCGACTTCCAGATCCCTGGCTGTCACGCCTTCGGCAATTTCCAGATATTCGGCGCGATTGGCGGAAACGAAGCGGTACAGCACGATATTTTCGTACTCCAGCCCCTTGGCCTCGTGGATGGAAAAGATCAGCGGCGTCTGGAAAAAGCGGCGCGCTTCGGCCTTGTCTTCGTCGCGCATCACCAGCACCGCGAACTGGGTGGAGGCTTTGGTTTTTTCGTTCAGCTCGCGCTTGACGTTGTCTTTATCCGCCAAGGTCGTGACTGCGCCCAAATCGCCGGAAACCGCCTCCACCAGAAAATTGCTTTCGCGGTCGATAGAGCCGAAACGCCTGTGTTTGACTTTCAGCAACGCGTTGGAGACGCGGATGGCTTCGCCGCCGTTGCGGAAATTGGCGCGCAGCACCTTCAATTCCTGGTGGGCGGCCAGATCGGGATCATTCCAGAACAGCGACTTGACCTTGCTCCAGGAGAAAAAATTGGGATGGACAATCTGGTTGGAATCGCCGCACAGCAGGAAATGCCCCGGTTTTTTCAATTGCGCCAGTATCAGAGCGAGTTGAGCTGTGGTCAAATCCTGCACCTCGTCCACTACCACGAAGTCGTAACGCGGCTGCGCTTCCTGCCGCCATTCGTGAGCGATGAGGTTGAGATCGTATAGTTTGGTTTCCTGCAGCCAGACGCGATATTTTTCGAACAGGCCGTAAAGGGCGTCGCGCTGGTCTAGCGGAAAAATCGACTGGCGCACGCCCAGTTCGCGGTATTGTTCGAGGCTGAGCACCCCGACGGCATCGGCAGCGATAACGCCCCGTATTTCCTCGAACGCCTGATGCGCGTCCACGCCCTTGAAGCCGGCGCGCTGGCGGCTGAACCACGAAGAAAAATCGCGCCAGCCGGCTTCGCGCCCGGTGGGTACGCGTATGGTTTCGACGAATTCGCGATAAGACAGGAATATCGCCTCCTGGCCCGGGTGCTCGAAGCCGTTGGCGTAATACAAATCGCGCGCGCTTTGCGCCAGATAGGCGGAGTGGGTAACGTACAGCACCTCGCCCTCGGCGTGTTTCATCTTTTCCAGCGTCAGCGCGGTCTTGCCGCTACCGGCCCCGCCCACCACGATCAGCGGCGGCGGCAGACAATAAATCGCCTCTTGAACGTCGTCGAAGGAAATCACCTTGTCCAGCAAATGGATATCGCCGCGCTCGGGATGTATATAGCGCACTTCTTCAGCGTCGTTGGCGGCTTCGCGCGCATCGACGTTGGGAATCAGCGCTTCGTCCACCGCCGCTCCGCGCAGAAAGCGCGATTTGTCGTAAGCATGGTTGGCGATTACCTCCAGCATCAACGCATAAACCGTATCGCCGTGACGCACGATGGAAAACAGCAGCCGGTTGGAAGCGTCGAGACGGGCGCGGTAAAATTTGCCGTGGCTCAGGCTGGTCAGTTTTTTCACTTCAGCCGAGCGGAAATCGTCGCGCTCAATGGCTGCCTTGACTTTTTTGTAAGCGGCCTTGGCTATGGATTTATTCAGGCCGATATATTCGAGAACTCTCATGCGGAACCAACAGGGGAAAATAGAATGAGCGCTATGAAACGATTGACTCACAGCGTAGCGGCAGACGGAACAATGAAGCCGTCCTGATATCGGATATTTTACGGAGATATTGCGGTTATTTCACTTTGACGTACTTCTTTCTGATTTTCCTCCATAAGGAAAGCGCGTACTGGCCGGTCATATTTGTACAGTAGAGATGTACGCTATCGTGTGATGCGCCAGTTTTGAGTTCGGCTACCTTGGCTTGGAGCAAGTCAAAAGCGTAAGGATGGTATTTTTATAGTGCGTTGTGGCGTGGAATGATAGCTTTAACTTTGAGTCTCGTCGGCATCTGAACATAAGTTCTCCAAGGGAAACACTGATTTAATCGGTTTTTGCGCTGATTTTAAAAGCAACCCATTGATTTTACGCGCCCGCAATCAGCGGATTTTGAATTAATCAGTGTTTCCCAAGAGAACTTATGTTCAGATGCAATATTTGCGAATAACCGGCAAACACGCCACAATTATCCATAATGCTATGGATAGCAAGGTTACCGATAGCAGGAACAGGCTTGCCCACTACCGAACAGAGAGTTTGCCATGCACTTTATCCTGAAAAATCTACCGTTGGCATGATTCATCGCCTGCCAACAATTCGTAGTGACCTGAATGGATTCACAGGACTGGGCGGTTTGGCCGAGTGGGCCAAAGACCTTGCTGATGACTGCTTGGAAGTCGATTTTTCACAGTGCGGTTTTTTCGACGCCAACTTGGCAGCTTGTCTGGCAAGCGTACTGGCGCGAGTAGCCGAAAAATCCAACACTATCAAAATCACCAGCGTAGGCCAGGAAGCCGAGAAAATTTTACGCAAAAACAACTTTCTATCCAGCTATGGTTATAGCTCTTTGGCGGACAACAACCACACTACATTGCCGTTTGCCCGTATTCAGATTGCGGATCAAAACTGCTTCGCCGAGTACTTGGACCAGCATATGAACGGTAAAGGCATCCCTCGCATGTCCGAAGCGCTGAGCAAACTTTTTCGGCAAAGTATTTTCGAGGTATTCCAGAACTGTATTATTCATTCCAGTTCGCAATCCGGTATCTTCGTCTGCGGACAGTTTTACCCCCGCCTTAAACGGCTCGACCTGACTATTTCCGATGCCGGCGTCGGTATTCGAACCAATGTAAGGCGTCATCTGCGAAACAACCAAATCAAATCGGTTGACGCAATCCGCTGGGCGCTGAAGGAAGGCAACAGCACCAAGATCAACAATCAACCGGGCGGTATGGGCCTGAAACTGCTGAAAGAATTCATCGAGTTAAATAAGGGCAAGATTCAGATCGTCTCCCGGCAGGGTTTCTACCAATTTGAACGCAGCCAGGAAACCTTTCGAGCGCTTTCCTCCGACCTTCCAGGCACCACCGTCAATCTGGAAATCAATACCGGAGATCGCCATACTTACCGGCTAAAATCGGAAGTCACTCCCGACGACATTTTTTAGGGTAGCACCATGAACGAACCTCATATTATTCGCATTTTCGACATCGTTGGCGGTCCATTATGCATTTCCACTGATGACGGGCAGACTGTCCACGATAAAATTGCCCCGCTGCTGAAGGACGGCCAGCGAGTAATTTTATCTTTTTCCGGCGTGGATACGCTGATTTCCCTGTTTCTCCATGTTGCAATCGGCCAGCTTTACGGCGAATTGACCGAGGAGCGTATCCGCGAGTTGCTTTCTGTTCAGGATATGGCGCAGGATGATCTCGTTCTGCTCAAACGCGCGGTTGAAAACGCCAAGGCTTTTTTTAAAAACCGGCAGGGGTACGAGCAGGCGTGGAAAGAGGAAGTCAGTGATGAAGAATAAGGCTTACGACATTGCTGCTTATCAATTTTCCAAAGATGAGCCGCTACTGTTCGATACCAACATCTGGCTATATCTGTTTCCCGCGCCCTCCGGACAAAATCCCCATGCACCGGTCTATTCATCGGCGCTGAAAAAAATGCAGCAAGCAGGCGTACACCTCGCGCTTGATGTCATGATACTCAGCGAATATCTGAACCGTTACTGCCGCATCGAATGGAAGGCAAATTTTCCTCAGACGAGCTTCAAGTATTTCCGATCATCGCCATCATTCAATAGCATAGGGCAAAATGCTGCAACCTACGCACATCAAATACTTAAATTATGCACGCCTTACGACCATCCGTTTGCCGCTGTGGATATCAAGCAAATATTATTGGGTTTTTCTGCTGGAAATCAGGACTTCAATGATGCGCTTCTGGCTGATTCCTGCCGGCAACGCGGCTGGAAATTGGTGACCCATGACGGGGATTTTACTCAAGGCGGTATTGAAATACTTACGGCCAATAGTAAATTGCAAGTTGCTTGCAACGGTCACCGTTCTAAATGATTTAGTCAGCAATAATTTCCCATGCCCGGATCGCTGCTAGCCGCTCCGCTTCAGATGACATTTGTTCATTCTCCATTTATCCGTCTTGATGTTCAGGCCTTCCCTGCTCGGTTTCAGAAAATCGACTTCATCCATTATAATATTGATAGTAAAAATAAATTTATTTTACATCATCCGAACCGTTAGTCGTTTCTGCCTTTTTCCCAAGACCACCTAGTTTGGAGTCAGGTTCCCATTCAGCGACTCCGTCTTTCAATGATTGAATTTGATTGGTTCGCTGTTGTTCTCTCCGCTCCAACTCCTTGACCTCGGATCGAAGCTCTCGGATGTCTTCAAGCTCTGCCCAAACTCGGCGCAACAGAAACAAAGCCAACACGAGGGAGCCTGTAGCAACAGCAAATGCTCTTGGCCCTGGCGTTATTCCGCCGTCTTGCAAAAACATAGGTAGGTTCGTGACCAAACCAGCGATGCCAAGAAGTCCTGCCCGAAACCAGAACCATTGAAGTCTGAGCTGGATTGCCGATTCCAGTCCTCGGTGCTGTTTGTAGTCAATGCCGGGAAGCTCGGTTAAATCAGAAAGTTTGTTGTAGACAATCATAGAGAATGCCCACACAACACCGAGCAAAACGGTTGCATACTTGAGAATGGAAATCAGCGTGCCGCTAGGTGCTCCTGCTCTGGCAACCCAAAATCCTGCACCAGCGCCCACTACGACGATGAACGACCCAGAAATTACAGTCTGGACTATGCTTGATTTGCGTTGCAGATGAGTTTTCATGGCTCAATGATTTTATTTTCCAATAGGTCCAGCAACCAAGCCCGCATCTTTTGGAACAGATCATCAGGGTTAGCTATCCCATCACGGGCCTCAACGCGCAAGGGCGACGAGAGCTTTAATTGGCTCCCAATAACATCGCCGCCGCCAACCAGTTTGAGTTTTACCTGGTCTTCATCAATATGACGGATTGCTAGGGCAATGTTATCCAACAATTTGTGTGCCTTTTCTGTCGTTTTCTATTTGTAGCGGATTCGTAGACTGACTTCGATATTGCCGTCGAGTGCATCGGATAGTTTCATGGAGTCCAATTTATCTCCGAGAAGTTGGCGAACCATATCTAGCCCAAAACCACTATAAATCAGCGCGGTATCCTTGGTGATTTCCTGCTCCCTACCTGCGACCGGTTGATTTTGTATAAACGGTGCGCCAATCTCGACTTCCTTCACATGGGCGTTGCGGATTCTCTCTTTGGTCGCCGCAGCAATTTGTTCGGATAGTCCTACGCTATTTTCCTCTGAGATTACTCTTGATAGTTTTAAAAGCCAGTTAATGTGCTGTTCTATCTGTTTTGCTCCCAATGCATTGGACTGAACAAGAACTACATGGTTTCCGAACAAACCAAAATAACAAATACCTTCCAAAAACTCTCTGCGTTTGTTGTCCTCGCTTTTTGGTGGGGCAACTTGTTCGATAGTCAATGTCTCCGCGTCGTCATCCTCGGCAACTGTCAACTGATGAGTACCTCGCTCGTAGGATGCAAAGATGCCGAATAGCATATTTGCGTGCTGACGGTGATAGATAACTGAGCGTACCTGCCGATTATCCTCACCAAGCTCTTCCTTTCTGTCGCCAATTCGATGTAGTTTTTTGAGAGCTTCGGCAAGCTTGTTCTGAATCGTTGGCGACTCTTTTCGGTCAAAAAAAATGGCTTGTTTGAGGTACGCACGCTTGGTGACTATTTCCCGAGACATCTGTTCTCCTTATGCAGAGCTAAATTAACCCGGCAAAGCCGGTGGCTTACTCATTGAGTTATTTTTTGATCAAATAGCCGCTCCAGCGTTGCCGGAACAAGAGCCTGATTGGCCTTGCGGATGCCTTCATGCTTGGCTTTGAGTTCGGCTATCTTGGCTTGAAGCGCGTCAAAAGCGTATTGAGTGGCGAGTAATGGAACCGGGATTTCAAGCGCCATCAGCTTTTGCAAACCGAGAGTCCGGTTGCGGCCTGCTCCGCCCGGCGATGCTGAGCCTATTTTTTCCATGCCTGCGTCAGTCAGAAAGAAATAGCGCAGAAACTCGGCGGTAGCCAGTTTTTTGTCAGGCACGCAGCCGATGAAGCGGTGCGAACCAAAACGCCCGGCATCCTCGGGCTGTGCGATGGCAATTGCGCCTTCCCAGGCAAACACATTGGAAAACAGCAAATCGCCCGCTTCGATGCGAAACAGCCGCTTGGAGCTAACTTCGGAGCCAGTCAACGGTGGTTTGTGGAAGGTGCCTTTACCGAAAGAGCGGATACCCAACTCGGGATAACTATCATCAAGAATAATTCTTTGTTCGCGACACACTAATGGCGCTACCTCGGCCATCGTTCGTAACGGCGCATCCTTGATGGCCTCGCGAAAACGCACGGCGAGCAGGCGTTCGGCATCGGCCTCAATAGTGTCAAGATGCTTGTTGACCTGTTGTGTCTTCTCGGCCAAAGCATCCAAACGGGACACAATGGTTTGCTGTTCGTCAGCGGAGTGTAAGATAGCTTTCAGGCCGGAGAGTTGGTCCATGGCAAATTTTGTAATACCCAAAAACTCGTAGCGAATGAATCATATAATGAGCCCCCTGTAGTCTATCCTCCAAGCCGCTCCTGCAGTGCCATCGCTTGTGGGTTTTGATGCTCCACCAACATGCGTAGCAGGCGAAAATATATGGTGCGTGTTTCTGTACCCTGTTTGACCAGTTCCTGGCTTATATCGAGCAGATCAGCCATGTGTGTATCAATTTCGTCGCAGGAGTTACGCCAAAAACCATGTTGCGCAATCGTTTGATCCAGCCATTTTATTCCTGGTATCCGTAACGATTCCGCGACTGGTTTTGTAAGGAATTTAATGAACGCACGAGCACATGTATTCGCAGGCAACTTGGCTTCGCACCAAAGACGAAATTCATCTGTCATGGCTTTAACCAAGTGTTTTTTATCCGTGCTCCAGAAACCATCGCTTAAGGTTAACTCGCCCAACCCCATCAATGAACAGTAACTTTTATCCATATCCCATGCACGTTTGGCAGCGTTGTTCCAGGCTGGGCTTGTTTGGGTGAATGCCCATATCTCTTTCCAGACCGAAATGAAACGTTGCTGTCCTTGCGTATCGCTTGAAAACCCATAATTCCACCAGTCGCTCAAAAAGTCATCTATCCAATAATGCGCTGGCGCACCCAACGTCAGAATCGGGCACCATAGGCTTTCGGCTTCTTGTGCGGTTTTTGTCGATACCAGAATGACAGGTAGTTTTTTGAATAGCCAACGGTCGAATTGATACGGAGTCCCATCTATTTTTTCAATTTCTGACTTCCCTTCGCCCAGCATCCATTGTACGGTATAAATACATTGTTGCCAAAATTCGAGCCATTGTAAGCGTTCAGTTTCACTATGTGCATTGTTAAGGTCTGGCAACCAGTCATGGGCTGATTGAATTAAATGCAAATCAATACCGGGTGGCCGTGGATAATAAGTTTGCCTATCAAACTCGTCGGTTACATTTAGACTGGATCTATGATCAACGAAAGTATGGTCTATGGTTATCCAGCGTGGAATAGTCGGTGACAGTGATGCGTCCACGAATTTACGAAGCAAAACATTGGTTTCTTCCGCTAGCTCTTCGCTGGCGGATTTTTCTTTACCGCCTAATCTTCCGAGGCGGTGGCGTAAAACGGACCAGCGCAACAACATATGTTGTAATCGGAAGAAATCCTCTCCCAATTGCAGACGCAACCCTGCAATTTCATGGAACAACCGTTGCACCGTGTTGTAATGCAGATTAAAAATCAGAGTGCCTATGGCTTGGCGTATTACAGGCGTATCTGGATTTTCTGCCCATAATATCGGCAACGCATCGGCGCAAAAACTGTCCCACCAAGTATCCATAATATTTTCCGCCATATCGAATTTTCGTCCTGGCGGCGGAGTTAGCACCGTTTCAACCAGATAATTGATGCAATCGGGCTCCTGATTCGCGTTAAAATTAAGCCAACCTCTAAACTTGCAGACCGCAACAGCAATAAGGCCACATGCTACGTCTTGCTCATATACAAGTTGATCTTTATCGAAAATTTCGTCAAAATCGAGATCGAGAAGTCGAACACCGAGCTCCCATAGTTGCTCAAGCTCTGTTTCTGAAAGCTTTTGTTTGTCATCAATAACCTGTCGGCAACGCATTGGAAAGTAGATGATCGCTTGACGATTTTCATGGCGTTGTTTATCTTCTACATTTCGTAATGCTATTTCCCCGGTTCCATGAACTGGAGTTGGAACCTCATATTATTTTCAGGGTCTTGTTTAACTTTCCAATTATTCCAGTTGAATTGATGAAAAAGGCGTAACAATAATTCGTCTCGTAGTTCATCTTTCGCGGCGTTTTGCAACTTTTCTTTCCAAATCTCCCTTACACTATCAATATAACTCCTGAAATTCGTATCTTTAAACTGAAGTTCTAACACAATGTTTTCAAGCCTTTTTTTCTATGGGGCGCTCCATGCCATTCCTTTGCGGCTTCAAACTCTTTTTGTGTATGCCCGACTCTCCAACCTATCATTTGATGACCTTCTCTATCAATCTGGTGGCGAAGATCGAACTCATAAATTTCCGGTGACCCCAGGAAAGAGCGCAACGGCCCAAGAAAAAGTTTGGGCTGCTTTCGTCCTACTCCAATTAAAAGTCCGGCCAAGGCCAATGAGCGTGTGCGTTTGAGGATATCGGCGATGATATGATCTATATCCTCGCTTTTGTCCAGTTGGATGTAAAACCATCTTTCCAAGGCCATCAGCGCAGAAACAAGAATATTGGGCGCTGGAGGCATATGTCGGTAGCTGAAAAACCACCGACGGTCGCTAATCCATGTTTGTACGCCGTCAGCGAATGGTATATCAACGCTTAAAATCAGATCTTCTTTCGGTAACCATTGCGGTCACTCACGCTGGGATTCGTTTGCTAGCTTCCATTGCTGCCGTTCCCGCCAGCGTTCAGTCGTAAAGTTTACGAGTTTGACGACTGTGTCCAAGCCTATAGTTGGATGAAAAGTCAGTAAACATTGGAATGGGCCGTTGTCGTAAAAAGGCTGTCTATATAAATGGGCGTCCGCTAATTCAAAGTCGTAATGTGTACTTTGATAGTCGCTTTCCGGTAGTCGCGTTCCACCTTTTTTGATAACCAGCGCCAACGTAATTTCCGCAGCAATATCCGGTTTGAGTACGATAAACCGTAAAAATTCGAAACTCTTCCAGCATATTTCTCTGAAAACGCAGTCTATCGGCCAGCGTGGTCCATCCTGCCAGGCTGGAATTTCGATTTCATATTTGCGCCAGGGAGGAACAAAATTCAGTGCCGCTTCAAATTCTGGCGGAATAGGCCGAGGCTGAAATTCCGGTTCATCAGGTTCAGATATAGGTGGAAATGGTTCTGTAGGTTCGCGTCGACCGCAAGCGCACAGTGCAACGTCGATAACAAGATCCGCGCACACATCTATTGCCAGCAATACGGCTGAATAAGCTTTTTTTGCTGTAGCTTCCGAATCGCTATGTGAATAACGGTTACTTGAGTAATGCCGAAGATGCCAATGCTGTCGATAACGAAGGGTCTGCCAAGCTACCGCCAACGCTAAATCTGCGGCCTGTTTTCGCAGAGGCGTGTCTGTTGCGGTCCAGCGTACCCAACACTCTGCAACCTCCGCAGTTTGTAGCGGTGCGAGATCGGTGCATGTTTCCCTGTGCGCATCCAGAAAGCGGAGCATGGCACCCCATAATGCCGGTTTCGGCTTCCGGTTTACGCTGGACGCCCAGGTTTCGCTTAAACCTTCCCGCGATCTGGCATACTCAAGCATCTCAGGATTTGGCGATGTGGCGAGATGAAGGAACCGTGTCAATAAGCGGCGTAACCAGAGACCGTCCTGGTCACATAGTTGCGACCAAGCTTGTGCGAGTGCATCCGTAGTTTGGGCTGCGCGGATCAATGCTTCAAGCAATAGGTCACAGAACTGGCTTTCGCCGTTTTCGAGCGATTTGCTTTGCTCCAGCAACTCGCGCCAACGCTCCGGTTTTACGCGGCGTTCAAGTAAATCCAGGCCGAGCAATACTATGGCCCGGTGCCAAACGGGGTTGTCGAGTTGCGTTTCGATAAATGCGGGCAGTTCCTTTTCATGAGCCAGCAACAAACGTTGACGAGACCAATCGCCCCATAGATCGTGAGTGAAGGAGACACGACCCTCCTTACATTGGCATATCCGGTCGGCTTCCAAGTCATCAAGCGCTATATCGGCAACGTCGCTTAGTTCGTCAAGCGCGACATCGACGGAAAGTTGTTGTGCTTGTTTGTCCGCCAGTTGCCACAACAAACGTTGGCGGGCGGTGGCTGGTTTTTTGCTTTCGATTGCCGCTTTCCAAATCCAGTCGATTACATCCGGTTCACCAGCCCAAACGCGGACGCTTGGCAGTTTTCCTGCTTCGCTGTTCCGTGCCAACAAATCGAGAATTTTCGGCTGGCGCAATATAGGGATCAAGTGGTCTTGAAATGATAGTGATCGTAGCGCCGGGAAATTGTTAATTAACGTAGATAATTCTTCGGTGCTAACCTGAGGCACTAAAACCGTTGCCCAGGTGGTGACCGGAAGGCCGGTTTGCAGCAGGGCTACTTGAACATCCCCCCAGGCTTGTTCCTGGCATGTCAGCAGCACACGGAACGAATCTTTCTAGTCGTGATGAACCAACGTAGCCAATAGCTGCGCGGTAGCCGTCATTGATTCGGGCCGGAATAGCAGACGATCCAATCCGTCCAAAACCACCGCTACACTGGGGCGTGCCTGAGCTGTTACCATTTCTTGCCATGAGCGGTTGAGTCCTAGCATTTCGCGTAGTTCCGATAAATTGCCGATTTCGAGTAGCTTGGGATCGAACCATAGCGCGGCTTCCATTTGGGAGCGCTGTTCGACCCAATGGCGCGCCGCTACTGACTTTCCGCCGCCTTGCTCTCCCAACACAACCACCACAGGACTGTCGTCAAACGCCGATTCAATTCGCTGTATCAATTGGTTTCTGGGGAAGCGAGTTTTTCCACCGATGAGGTCAATTACCGATTGCCAGCGATCCTTTGAGTCTAGTCGCAAGCGCAGCCAATCTGCGGCAAAATCAGGATGGTCTTTTAGCGGGAAGCAATGACGCAATGCTTGTAGCGCGGCAGCAAGATCAATGTGTCCGCGATCCACGCGGTGACGATCTACCAGGCCCACCAGTTCATTCCAAAGGTCTATAGCAGTTTGTAACTCACCGGTTTCTATAATTTGTCGGCATAACGTCAAGGCATGTGACATGTCGCTGGACGATGGTTCTTCAATATCCAAAGATTTCACGATAATGCAACGTAGCAATACCGGAATATCTTCTGTTGTCGCCTGATATTGTGCAGCCAAGTCAGCAGGGCAGGTAAAGCTTACGAATAGTGAGCGTGAGTTTTTTGACAAATCCCCGTTGGTGAGCTGTTTTACCATTTCAACCGGGTCGCGAACACGAGCCGCCTTCAGGAGAGGAAAAAGGCTGTCTTGTACGGCTGGCGGTAGTTTTGCTGTAATGTTTACCAGCCTGTCGGTTTCTGCGGAAAATGGGTTGTTTTTCTTTTCAAGGAACTGGAGCCAGCAGCGTCTTACAAAATCTTCAGGGGCTTTTTTCGCAGTGAACTGGCGATTGCTTTTGATTGAAATGGCGCAATGATGGGTGGCTGTCGCGCTTGTGGAAGTCAACATCAAGTCGTCGAGCTTCCATCCATCCGGTGCTGTTTGAAACGACAAACGTTGAAGCGAGCCTAGCTCTATGTCTAATGGATGCACGCCGGAAAGCATATGAAGCAAACACCATGCTCCGGCTTGGCTTTCAAAACCGAATCCTTTGCCGCCGGTTAGATTGGCTGAGTGTATGCTTGGTTCTTTCGGGTTTGGTCTCTTTTTGGTCATTTGCACTCATGGCGTAATTAATTGAAGAGAAAATAACTCAATCTGCCGGGGGACGCGGCCCGCCTTAAGCTTAGCCGGCAATCAATTGCATAGACGGTAGGCGCTGATTTCCTTGTTTGCCGGGAACATCAATCATTCCCTCCAATCCTCAACCTGCAAACCGTTGACCTGCCCGAAAGCGCGGGCGTTTCACCAGCCCAAACAGAAGTTCGCCTTCGGTGATTGCTGAAATACAAAGAGACGCCATCGGCGCTGTCGTTACGCGTCGAGTAACAGCTGGGTGCGCTTTGACCAGGTGGCTCACAGTGTTGGTGTCGAGCATGTGGCGCTTCATTCGCTCCAATCTTCGAAAGGATCGCGGTCTTGCATGCCCTGGCAATGCTCATGCTCGTCGAGAAAAGCGGCGGATTTATCGGCCTCCTTGAGCGCACTGAAAAAGTCGTCCCAATTCTCTTGTTTACGCGACAGGATGACGTCGCCGGTCTCCGGGTCCCGGCGGATGAAAACTTCCCTGGTGTCGAAGCGGTATGCTGCCGGCAGGCGTACCGCCTGACTGCGGCCGTTGGCGAATAATTTGGCTGCCTGGCTCATGACCGTACCTTTTTAAGATGATAGGTATCTTAGTATATGCCTGGCGACGGGATATACAACAGCCATTGCCGGGCGTATCTCAGTCTGGCTATATTAGCGAAAGTCAAACCGTTTCCTGCCGCCCGGCGCATCGGCCGGTAGCGATCCCTCTTCAATCACACCTTGATTGCGGTATAGTAATATCCCTGATAGGCGGGCGGGATATGTTTCCACTATGGTAGAGATCGAGCGATGCCGGTTTACTCTGAACGGCCTGGTGCAGGGCGTCGGCATGCGGCCTTTTATTTACCGGCTGGCGCACGAACTGGGTTTATCGGGTTGGGTGCGCAATGCGCCTGATGGCGTGCTGATCGAAGTGCAGGGACCGACGGCGCTGATCGAACAGTTTCGCGCACGCTTGAGCAGCGAAAAACCGGTGCCGGCGCGTATCGATCGATGCCGCTCGGCGGCTGTGCCGGTCGATACCGGTAGCGCCGATTTCCTGGTGATCGACAGCGCCAATGAAGGATTGGCGCTGTCGGCTTCGTTGCCGGATCTGGCAAGCTGTCCCGCCTGTCTGGCCGAATTGTTCGACCCGGCGGATCGGCGCTATCGTTATCCTTTTGTCAGCTGCAGCGAATGCGGGCCGCGCTACAGCATCGTCGAGTCGCTGCCGTTCGACCGCGAACGCACCGCGATGCGTTTGTTTCCGCTGTGTCCGCTATGTCTGCAGGAGTACCGGAATCCGCAGGACAGGCGATTTCATGCGCAAACCCTCAGTTGCCCGGTCTGCGGGCCGCAGCTGAGTTTGTGGAGCGGGCGCGGCGAGGCGCCGGCGGCAGCCGATGAAGCGCTGCGTCTGGCGGTACGGCGTCTACGGCAGGGCGAAATTGTTGCGGTCAAGGGCATCGGCGGTTTTCAGCTGCTGGCGAATGCGCAGAACGAGGATGCGGTTTTGCGCCTGCGGCTGCGCAAGCATCGCCCGGCCAAACCGTTCGCATTGATGATGCGCGATCTGGAAATGGCGCGGCGTTATTGCGATGTCTCCGCTGCCGAAATTGCGCTGCTCGGTTCCTCCGCCGCGCCGATAGTCTTGTGCCGACGCCGTGAACACGCCGGTCTTGCGGCCTCGATAGCCCCGGCATCCGGACGTCTGGGCTTGATGCTGGCGTATTCGCCGCTGCATCATCTGCTGCTGGCCGATTTCGGCGCGCCGGTCGTCGCCACCAGCGGCAACGCCGGCGGCGAGCCGATCTGTGTCGATGAGTATGACGCGTTGCGGCGGCTGGGCGCGATTGCCGATTGCCTGCTGGTGCATAACCGCCCGGTCCAACGCCCGTTGGACGATAGCGTGATGCGCGTCGCGGCCGGTAAGCCGCTGATGCTGCGGCGCGCGCGCGGCTTCGCGCCGATGGCGCTCGAACTCCCTGGGTGCTTGCCGCCCATACTCGCCACCGGCGGCCATCTGAAAAATACCGTGGCGCTGGCGCTGGGCTCGCAGGCGATACTGAGCCAGCACCTGGGCGATCTGGACACGACCGCCTGCCTGACGCTGCATCGCGACACCCAGGCCGAACTCGGCGCTTTATACCGCGTGCAGCCGCAGGCTGTCGCAGTCGACTCGCATCCCGATTATGCGGGCGGCCGCATCGCGGAACAAGGCGCGTTGCCGATTATCCGTGTCGATCATCATTACGCGCATGCGCTGGCCTGCATCGCCGAGCATGGTTTGCAAGCTCCTGTTCTGGCAGTGGTTTGGGACGGCATTGGGCTGGGTGCAGACGGCGGTTTGTGGGGCGGCGAATTTTTGCGTATCGAAGCCGCCGGCTACCGCCGCATCGCCAGCCTGTGGCCGCTACGCTTGCCCGGCGGCGAACGCGCGATCAGAGAACCGCGCCGCGCCGCGCTGAGCGTGCTGCATGAGCTTGGATTGGAGACGGCAACCATTACGGACGCCTTCGAAGTCTCCGAACTCGCCACCCTGACGGCGATGCTGCATAAAGGCTTCAAGTCGCCGTCAACCTCCAGCGCCGGACGCTTGTTCGATGCGCTGGCCGGATTGCTGGGTGTATGCCAAATCAACGAATTCGAAGGGCAGGCGGCAATGGCGCTGGAGTCGCTGGCCGAACAGGCCGACGAAGCGGATGCGCTGCTTTATCCTTGCGAACTGCTTATGGATGCATCCTTGCCGCGCGTCGATTGGCGTCCGCTGTTCCGGGCGCTGTTAAACGATGCGCGGCGCGGCGTTTCGCCGCCGCAACTGGCTTATCGTTTTCATGCGAGCCTGGCCGATGCGATTCTGCGCGCCGTTCAGCAACAGGACATCGCGACAGTGGTATTATCTGGCGGCTGTTTCCAGAACCGGTTGTTGCTGGAGTTATCGAATGCCCGCTTGCAGCAGGCCGGTTTCAAGGTTTATTGGCCGCAGCAAATACCGCCGAACGACGGCGGATTGGCGTTGGGGCAGCTGGCTGCCGCCTTGATCAATTTCAAACAGGAGAACCTCCGATGTGTTTAGCCGTACCCGGTCAGATTCTGAGCATAGAACACGCCGACGACCTGCTGTTGCGCGCCGGGCGCGTCAGTTTTTCCGGCATCGTCAAGGAAATCAATCTGGCTTATGTGCCGGAAGCGCAGTTGGGCGATTACGTGATCGTGCATGCCGGTTTCGCGCTTTCGGTGCTGGATGAGGACGAAGCGCTGAAAACCCTGGAAGCCATCGCCGCACTGGACGCAGCCGAGTGAAATACCTGGACGAATACCGCGACGCCAAGGGCGTCAACACGCTGGTTAATGCGATCGCCGCGCGCGTGACGCAGCCGTGGACGCTGATGGAAATTTGCGGCGGTCAGACCCATGCGATTTTGAAATACGGGCTGGATCGTTTGCTGCCGCCGCAAATCCGCCTGATACACGGCCCCGGCTGTCCGGTGTGCGTGACCGCGCAGATTAAAATCGATCAGGCGCTGCACATGGCAATGCAGCCCGGCGTTATTTTCTGTTCCTTCGGTGATATGCTGCGCGTACCCGGCAGCCGCTACGATTTGCTCGGCGTGAAGGCGCAAGGCGCCGATGTGCGCATGGTCTATTCGCCGCTGGATGCGCTGACGCTGGCGCGCGAGAATCCGGATAAGCAGGTGGTGTTTTTCGCGGTCGGTTTCGAAACCACCGCGCCGTCCACGGCGATGGCGCTATTGCAGGCCAGACGCTTCGGCGTCGGGAATTTCTCGGTGCTGGTCGCACATGTGCGCGTACCCCCGGCCATGGAAGTGCTGCTGTCGGCGCCGGACAACCGCGTTCAGGGATTTCTGGCTGCCGGCCATGTCTGCGCGGTGATGGGCTACTGGGAGTACGAGCCGCTGGCCGAGCGCTTCCGCTTGCCGATCATCGTGACCGGCTTCGAACCGTTGGATATTCTTCAGGGCATACTGGCGTGCGTGGAGCAACTGGAGCAGGGCCGCGCCTGCGTAGAGAATCACTATGGCCGTGCGGTCACGCACGCGGGCAATGTTGCCGCGCAATCCTTGATGAATCAGGTATTCATGCCTGTTGACCTGGAATGGCGCGGATTGGGTTGCATTGCCGGCAGCGGTCTGGGGATGCGTCCGGAGTTTAAGGAGTTGAATGCGGATACGCGTTTCGATTTGAGCGGCGTCGCCGAAGTGGAAGAGAACCGCTGTATGAGCGGCGACGTGCTGACCGGGCGCATCAAGCCCGATCAGTGCCCGGCGTTTGCGCGGCCCTGTACTCCCGAGCATCCGCTCGGTGCGACGATGGTGTCGTCGGAAGGGGCTTGCGCGGCGTATTACCGTTATCGCCGTTAAATCGTAATTATTCAGCTACCGTTATCAATTCCTGCAGGAGCGGGTTTTAGTCCGCTCCTGCAGAATATTTTCGCAGCAGGCTTTTGTGGGGATCACTTTAATAGTAAAGGTCCTCGCGCAGATTCCGTTGGCTGAATAATTACGTTAACGCCATGTATCTACACATAGCCCTTTCCCGCTCTACTTTCCCCGCACCAGAAAAAAGCGCTGGGCGGGAGCGGGTTGCGAAGCGCCGCCGTCATCCGCGATCAGCGTAACATTGCCTTCGCGTCCGCCCTTGAAAAAAACAACCGTAAACCGGCCCCGTTCTCGTGCGTTGCGCGCTTGCTGCGGCAGCGCTTCTTCCGGGGTGCTCACGCCGGCCCAATCGCCGCTGCAATCCAGATCCCAGGGACCTGATACCGGCGAGGGCCTGCACTGCCCGATCAGTTTGATGTATCCGCTTCGCGCCGACGGCGCAACCAGAGTCAATTGACGGCTGCGATGGTTGAACTGGCTGGGAGGCACCAGCAGCTCGGTTTTTCTGGCCTCCGGTTGTCCTTTTCCCGATGCCGGCAGTAATTTCCATTCCTGCTCTTTACCGGATTCGATTGTTACTTCCGACAACAGTATTTTCAAATGTTCGGTAATCTGCGCATACCAGACCGGCGTCATCGCCGAGAGCAGGAAGCCGAGAAAGGCGAGGACGATCAGAGCCTGAACGCTTGCCCACACGCGCGATGCCGGCCGCTGTAGCAGTCCTTGCCGCGTAGCGCTCGCGGTTTCGGCCTGTTTGTGTTGCTTGCCGGTGTGCGCTGTTTTCGCGTGGTATTTACTCAATCGACACCTGTATGCCGGCGCGGACGCGCGGATAAAGCTCCAGTATATCCGCTGTTTTCATGCGGATACAGCCATGCGAAGCCGGCGTGCCGTCAACGCCTTCGTCAGGACTGCCATGTATGTATATGTAACGTCTGCCGGTGGAAGTCTCGCCGTAACGGTTAAATCCCGGCTCCAGTCCGCTCAGCCAGAGTATGCGCGTCAGTATCCAGTCGCGCTCAGGGAAGCGTTCTGCAAGTTCGCTGCTGTAAATCTCGCCGGTCCAGCGGCGTCCGACAAACACCGCATTGCCCGGGCGATCCCCGCCGATACAGGCGCGGATCGCATGACGTCCGCGCGGAGTGCACCCGCTGCCCAGTCGTTCGCCCGGTCCGTTGCGTGCCGTCGATACCGGCCACGAACCAAGCGCATCGCCCTCGGCAGACAGCAATGTCAAGCGCTGATCGGCGATGGAAACCCGCAGATGAGGTTCGGCGCTTATATTCATTTTTCAAACACCGCCAGCGATTCCACATGCGAGGTATGCGGAAACATGTCCATGATGCCGGCCGCCGCCAGACGGTAACCCAGCTCGTTTACCAGATAACCCGCATCTCGCGCCAAAGTCGACGGGTTGCATGAGACATACACCACGCGCGACGGTTGCCAGTTTTTCATATACTGAAGAATTTCGAACGCGCCGGCGCGCGAAGGATCGAGCAATGCCTTGTCGTAACGGGATTGCGCCCATGGCGATTTATCCTGGGGCGTTGCCAGGTCGGCAACATGAAATTCGACATTGCCGCCCCCGTTCAGCAGCGCATTGTGCCGGGCGCGCTCAACGGAAACCTTGCTGCCCTCCACGCCGGTGACATGCTGCGCCTGCCGCGCCATCGGCAAGGTAAAGTTGCCCAGGCCGCAATACAGATCGAGCACTTTGTCAGAGGGTTGCAAATCCAGCAGCGCCAGAACGCGTTCGACCATCAGGCGGTTGATCTGAAAATTGACCTGGGTGAAATCGTTCGGTAAAAACTCGAAGCGCAGATCATGATCGGGCAGGGAATAAAACAGGGGCGGCGCTTTTTCCGGTGATAATGCCTGAACCGAATCCGGTCCCTGGCGCTGCAGGTAAATGGTAAATCCCGATGCCGGTTCGTATGCGCGCAGTATTTCCCGGTCTTCCTCCGTCAACTCGGCCAATAGCCGGATGATCAAGGCGCGGCCTTCTGCTTCGCCTATTGCGACCTCCAGTTGCGGAACGCGGTCTCGGACGCTCAGTTTTATCAGCACATCGCCCAGCTCCAGCAAGCGCGTTCCCATGTCGGGATGCAAGACCGGGCAATGGTCCAGCGCCGCCAGCAACGGCGACGCGCGTTCGCGAAAACCGACCAGCACGCGGCCCTTTTTCGCCACGTATTTGACGCTCAAACGCGCTTTTTGACGGTATCCCCAGACCGGGCAGGTCAACGGCGGCAATAGCGATGCAGGTTCGACCTTGCCGATGCGTTGCAATTGATCCTGCAGCAACGCCTGTTTGGCCGCAACCTGGGCCTCCGGGCCGAGGTGCTGCAGGCTGCAGCCGCCGCAGATGCCGTAATGCGCGCAATGCGGCTCGACGCGGTCGGGCGACGCCATATGCACGGCGTCGACGCGCCCTTCGTCGTAGTCGCGATGGATGCCGGTGTAAACAAAATCGACTTCTTCTCCCGGCAGCGCGCCATGAATAAAAGTGGCCTTGCCGTTGACGTGCGCCACCCCACGCCCGTCATGGGCAAAGGAGGTGATCGCGGCGTTTACGGGTTGGGTGGGCAGGGGTTTGCTGGTTGGGCGTCTTGACATGAGTATCTGTTGGTTTTACCGCAGAAGAGGTGGAAACTGTAATGCTTTTGATTTTACACTCCATAACCCGCGCCGAGTATCGCAGCTTTTGGCGGCTTGACTCCGCCAGGGAGGAACGGGACAAGCAGCCGGGGAGGGGCGATTCAGGAGTTAATCGCGGTTGTCGCGGGCGAGGATAGCCCCGCGGCAGACCCCCGGCAAAAGCGGAACCGCCCATGGGTGCGGATGCCCGCATAAAACTTCGCGCAGCGAAACAATATCAATCAGGAAAAATTCCAGTAGAAAGATATCTGTCTCCACGGTCGCAAATAATCGAAACGATGGTGGCGTTTTCCCGTTCGCGCGAAAGTCTTAACGCAGCGGCAACGGTGCCGCCCGACGATACGCCGGCAAAAATGCCTTCCTGCGCCGCCAGTTGCCGCGTGGTTTCCTCCGCTTCTTCCTGGCTCATGTCCATAATGCGGTCCACGCGGAACGCTTCGTAGATTTTCGGCAGATATTCTTCAGGCCAGCGCCGTATGCCCGGAATCTTCGAGTCTCCCTCCGGCTGCACTCCCACTACCTGTACTGCGGGGTTCATCTGTTTCAGATAACGCGACGTCCCCATAATGGTGCCGGTGGTGCCCATGGAACTGACGAAATGCGTTATCGTTCCCTGGGTATCGCGCCAGATTTCCGGCCCGGTTCCTTCATAATGCGCTTCGGGATTATCGGGGTTGGAGAATTGGTCCAGTATGCGTCCATACCCTTCCTGTTCCAGCTTTCTGGCCAGGTCGATTGCCGCCTCCATGCTTCCGGATGCCGGCGTCTGTATGATTTCCGCTCCAAAAACCTTCATTGTGGCGCGGCGCTCGGAGCTCATGTTGTCCGGCATGATCAGCGTCATCCGATAGCCCTTGATCGCCGCCGCCATTGCCAGCGCGATGCCGGTATTGCCGCTGGTAGCCTCGATCAGCCGATCGCCCGGCTTAATATCGCCGCGCTGTTCGGCGCGCTGTATCATGCTGAACGCCGGCCTGTCCTTGACGGAGCCGGCGGGGTTATTGCCTTCCAGTTTAACCAGCAGTGTGTTGCTGGTGACGCCCGGCAAACGCTGCAGCCGCACCAACGGAGTGTTGCCGATGCAGGACTCCAGAGTGGGATAATTCATGTTCTGATTCTCGTCGCTCGTTATAACCAAGAAAAACGGTCACGTATAATTATACCTCCTTCGAACCCGGTTCTGTTGCCGCAAGCTTGAAAAGTGAAACTACAAATCAATACGCTGGCGGATCAAAAGAAAAAGCCGTCATTCCGGCGGATTGCTGGAACCAGGGCTTGCGCCTTGCGCGATGAAACGAGTCTCAGGATAAAACTGACGCGGTTAAAACCGCAAATTACTTCCCCGTCGCTTCCACTTCATCCGCTCCGCCTTCGGGCAGGTCGGGAATCGGGCCGTGTGCCGCACGGTTTAGTTCGGTGACGATGCGATGCGCATGGTCGAAATCGTGCCAATACCAGCTATCCCGGCTGAAAGGCCTGATTTGTACGCCGTCCGGTATGACGTTGCCCTGGCTGTCCTTATGGCCGGAACCGGTGCTGTCTATGACCAGCGGCGTTCCGTCGGGAGATACGCCGACATCGCCCAGCCACATGATGACGTGGGCAAGATTGCCGCTGTTGTTACGGATATAGAGCAGGTCGGCCGGCTGCAGTTGTTTGACCGTGGTGTCGTAATCCTGCTTTTCTATGCGCTGCACCGGCATTACACCGGAGTCTCCGGGTCCGGCGATTTGCGTCATGGTCGCTTGTTCGCGTATGCCGGTGCTCATTTTGACGCCGAGGGCGTAGTTGTAGACAAAGCCCGTGTAGTTGCTGCAATCCAGTCCCGGCCCGGCATGGCCGGATTTAACCTTTTTCCACGGCCAATCCTCGGGCGGGTCCCAGGCCGGAATATGATGGTGCTGGTAGGATAGCCCCTGGTAGCGAAGAGCGGTTCGCAATACGCGTTCCTGCAGCCAGCGCACCGGACGCGAGGACCACTCCGGCGCCTCGGGGTAGCGGCGTTGCGGAGGCCCCCATGAACCCCATTTACGCCGCGTTTCGCGGTCGTACCAGGCTTGCGCCGGGACAGTGGATTGTTCCTGATCGTCGCTCCACGGACTGCGGTTCAGACCGGTTTCGACATCCGCTGCCGGTAGCTGAAATACGGCCCGGTAAGGCGAAACATAGCTGTTTTCCTCGGCTGCGGTAGTATTATCTGCGGCGGCATGGCGATGTTTGGGGCTGCTGTTGCAGCCGTTTGCGGCAATCAGCAGCAGAAGCGCCGTTATCCAGTGGCGGCGGGCGCAGGCTTGGGCATGCATGACTTCGGACTCCGTTAGTGGGTGGTGAGCTAAATGGTTACATCTTAAAAATAGTATTGCAAACGCAAATCCAGCTCGTTGGCGTAGATGTTCTGTCCGCGCTGCCGCGCCAGATCCAGCGTAACGGCAAGGTTGTTCGACAGGTTGACGGTATGGAGCAGACCCAGCCGCCCGGCGCAATAGCCTTGTTCGATCAAATAACAGCCGCTGTCGAAACTCAGCAGGCCTTGTCCGCCCAGACCGCGATACAGCCAGCCCACGCGTGGCCCCAGCGCAATATTGACGCCTTGTGTAAATTCGCCGCCCACTTCGAGGCTTGCGCCGATCTGGCCGTAGACCATTCCGCCGGGAAAGTCGTAACTGAAGCCGGCATTCCCATCCGCATAACCCGCCAAGGGCCGTCCATTGCTGGTGAGTCTGCGCTGCGCGCCGACGGCGACGCCCCATGACAGCGGTTTGAAAAAATCGTTGCGCGGGCTCAACGACCGTATACTGAACAGTTGCGCGCTTTCGAGCATCAGCCCGGAGTTTTGGTAATAACGCAAATCGGCGTCCAAAAATGTGATCTGCGCGCCCTTACGGTAGCCCGGCCAGGGATCGGTTAAATCGTGATAAGCCGCTCTCAGCTCCAGTTCGCCGAAGGCCTGTCCGTCGTAATACCCGCCGCCCAGGCTGACTCGCGACGAACCGTGTCCCTGGTCGTCGCGCACGGCGGGACGTTCGGGCGGAATGAAATCGGCGGGCGCGTTCAGTTTGCTGCGCGCGCGCAGCAGCGACAGACTGGCGTCGGCGTTTTCCTCGCGCGTCAGTTTTTCGTCGATGACGCGGTAGCGCAAAAAATCGTAGGCGGTTTCCAATACCCTGGCGCTTTCCCTGCCGTTCAATTGCCGCGCATCCGGCGTAGTCTGCGCATCTTCGGGTTTGCGCTCGCCGTAGGCAAGCTGCAGCGACAGCGAGCGTTCATCGGCGTTCAGCTGCTCGATTTGCGAGGATAAGATACTGGCTGCGGAAGGACGGAAACGGGTATCGGCAACCAGTCCCGCCGCAACCAAAGCCCTGACGGTATCGGCAGGGATCGCGGCGATAGGGAATTGCTGCGCAAGGCGCAGGTTGGGCCGGGTAACGTCGAGCAGGCTGAGGATACGATAGGAGCAGTTTTCGCCGACAAAGAAATAGTCGAAACGCGTTGGCATGATTTCCCATACGTGCCGGACCAGCTGATCGACTTCGCCGCGGCTCAGATTAAGCCGGTACTCCCAGATGTCGCGGTTTTCCCAGTTATGATATTCCCGGATCTTCAGATAATACGGCTGCACGGTCGTGCGGCCCGGATAGCCGCCGAACAGCCCTTTCCAGGCGTAGAACAGCTCGTTCTCGTCTTCGGCGTGCGCCGCGTAGTTGATGCTCCACGCCAGACGCGCATTGTCGTCGTTCTGTCCGGGCCGGTCCAGTCTGAGCAGCGTATGCCCGAACATGGACGAAGGGCTGTTGAGATAGGCGGTAGGGAAAATCAGGGTGACGCCGTCGGCATTCAGCGTTGTGCGCCACTCTTCCAAAGCAGGGCAGCTAATCGGCGGCAAGTTTACCGATAGCGCATGGCCGAGCCAATGGTAACGCGCTGGAAAGCGGCAGCGCGGATGAGTATCGCCATTGCCGGGCAGCATTATAGCGGCAATTGTCGCGCGCAATTCCGCGCGCGGGTCGTATTTTCCTTCGGAAGCAAGAAAGAAACCGCGATCATCGGCCTCGCCCGCATATCCGCCGCCGACAAGTTCCGTCCGGTAATGTCCCAATGCCAGCCATGCGGCGTTACGGTACAGCATCAGACGTTCGGCGCGCAGCTGCAGGGTTTCGACATCGAATGCCGCTTGTGCCGGACGTTGGGGCAGGAACAGCAAAAGAAGGATGCAGCAGGCAGCAATTGGGACTTTGCGCGTCAAGAGCAGGAAGCGTTGATCCGTCATTCCGGCAGGAAATGCCGGAATGACGTTGTTATCGACGCCACCCAATACCCCTGCGCTATTAAAGCACGTATTTCGCCAAGGCGGGGTCGGCCAGCATCGCAGCGACCAGATGGTCCATGACCTGATCGCTGGTGACCTTTGTGTCCGGGTAAATTTTAACGAACTGTTGCTGCGTCAGCGTATAAAAAGCCGCCTTGTCCTGAGCCTGGATGCCCAGCACATCCGAGAGTCCGGCCAGCGCTTCGCCGTGTCCCTGCGACATATCTTCAGCGAGCTGGGTCATATTGCCGCTGATGTATACGCGCCCGCCCTTGTAACGGATGGGCTGATGCGCGTCGCAACCGAGGGTGCCGGATGAAAGACCGAAGGTCGCGTCGCTTAAACTGACGTTGGTGGATAGCGCCATTACATGCGCGCCGACGCCGGTGCTGCCCTCGAACAGCAGGGCGCCCCAGCCGCATCCGCCCACGCCGTCGCCTGTCGGCCGGTAGCCCGAGGGCGAATTAGGCGTGGTGGCTTCTGCAGCGGAAGACATGACCGGCATGACCAGCAATAAACCAACTGTAATGATACGTCTCACGTAATACTCCTTTGGTAACGGGAAAGCTTAAGTAATACCAGATCGCCGGGTTAATTGGAAGCAAGCCGGATCAGTTGCCGCAGGCGCGCCGCAGAAAGCCCGGCGCTTCGCTTATCGCAATCGTCTTGCTGTCCGCGTCGCGCCGCCCTTTATATTCCAGAATGCCTTCATCCAGCCCTTTATCGCTGATAACCAGCCGGTGCGGAATGCCGATCAGCTCCATGTCGGCGAACATCACGCCCGGACGCGCCTTGCGGTCGTCAAGCAATACGTCCAGACCGGCCGCCGTCAAATCGGCGTAAAGCTGCTCTGTGGCCTGCTGCAGACGCTCGGACGCCTGCATGTTGATCGGAACCAGCGCCACCTGGAACGGTGCAAGCGCTCCGGGCCAGATGATGCCCTTATCGTCGTGATTCTGCTCTATCGCCGCGGCGACCACGCGCGATACGCCGATGCCGTAGCAGCCCATCATCATGGTCTGGCTTTTGCCCTGTTCGTTCAGCACCGTCGCATTCATTGCCTCGCTGTATTTGGCGCCGAGCTGGAAGATATGCCCGACCTCGATTCCGCGCGCAATGCGCAGACGGCCCCTGCCGTCCGGGCTCGGGTCTCCATCAACCACATTGCGTATATCGACGATGGCGTCCGCGCCGGGTTGCGGCAAGTCGCGTCCCCAGTTGACGCCGGTGTAATGTTTGCCGTCCTGATTCGCGCCGCAGACGAAGTTGACCAGTGCCGCGGCGCTACGGTCGACCAGAACCGGAGTTTTCAGACCGATAGGCCCCAGCGAGCCGGAGACGCAGCCGGCGGCGTCGCGCACTTCCTGTTCGCCGGCAAAACGCAGCGGTGTGGCGGCGACGCCGAGTTTTTCGGTCTTGATGACGTTCAGCGCGTGATCGCCGCGCAGCAATAGCGCAACGACGCCGCCTTCCTTGCCGGCGACCAGCAGGGTTTTCAGTATGCGTTCGGGAGCGGATTTCAAAAATGCGCCGACTTCTTCGATGCTGTGCCGGTTCGGGGTGTCCACCAGAGTCAGTTCCGCCTCGGTTTCCGTTGGCCCTGTGAGCGCCGGCGCTTCGGCCTGCTCGATATTGGCGGCGTAATCGCTGCTGTCTGAAAACGCAATCGCATCTTCGCCGGAGTCGGCCAGCACATGGAATTCGTGCGAATGGCTGCCGCCTATCGAACCGGTGTCGGCCAGCACCGGCCTGAAGCCGAGCCCGAGACGGGTAAAAATTGTGCTGTAGGCCGTATACATCGCATCGTAGGTCAGCTGCAGCGATTCCTCGTCGGCATGGAAGGAGTAGGCGTCCTTCATGATGAATTCGCGCGCGCGCATCACGCCGAAGCGCGGGCGGATTTCATCGCGGAATTTGGGCTGGATCTGGTAATAATTCACCGGCAGCTGTTTATAGCTTTTCAGTTCGTTGCGCGCCAGATCGGTAATGATCTCTTCGTGCGTCGGACCCAGGCAGAATTCGCGTTCGTGACGATCCCTCAGGCGCGTCAATTCCGGGCCGTATTGCTCCCAGCGCCCGGATTCCTGCCACAGTTCGGCGGGCTGCACCATCGGCATCGCCACTTCCAGCGCGCCGGCGCGGTTCATTTCCTCGCGCACGACATTTTCGACCTTGCGCAAAACGCGCAGTCCGAGCGGCAGCCAGGCATAGAGTCCCGAAGCCAGTTTGCGGATCATGCCCGCGCGTATCATCAGTTTGTGGCTGATGATTTCGGCATCCGAGGGCGTTTCTTTGAGCGTGTTGAGCGGAAATTGGCTGGTGCGCATGGGGCGGGTCTGGTATTGGGTGAGTTAAGGTTGGAAAGCGTAAGATATGGGTATTTTACCCGTAGTTGCGTTTTCGTGCTTGCGCTCTGTGCTGTCAAGGATTTCGACGGGGACAAATTATGTACCCATCCGGCATAAGGCCGGGGCGGTAATAGGTTTGAAATTCGTATTTGAGGCGATTCAAGTTTTGGTATGTATGTGTAATGGTTTCAATATATATTCAAGTATTGCTATACATATTTTCGTAACGGATTGCAAAATTGCCGTATCAGAATCCTGCTATAGTCAACGAGCAATGAATATTGACGACAGAGGGGCCGAATCGAACTTCCATGAATTTTAAAACCGAACTGGTCGTTTCCGGCCTCGATATCCGCAAGATTTTCCATAGCGGCGAAAGAGAAATCACCGCGCTGGACGGCGTTTGCTTGCAGATTGCGCCAGGAACCCTGACGGCGCTGGCCGGCCCGGACGGCGCGGGCAAGACCACGCTGCTGCGTCTGCTGTCCGGTTTGCTGGTTCCGGACGGCGGCACGCTGGAAGTCTTGGGGATGGATGTCAGCATCGATCCCCAAGCCATCCAGTCGCGCATCAGTTATATGCCGCAGCGCTTCGGTTTATACGAAGACCTGACGGTGCAGGAAAATCTCGACCTGTACGCCGACCTGCACGGCATCGCGATGGACATGCGCCGGCAGCGCTATCCGCGCCTGATGGAAATGACCGATCTGGGCCATTTCACCGGGCGGCTGGCCGGACAGCTTTCCGGCGGCATGAAACAGAAACTGGGACTGGCCTGCACGCTGGTGCGTTCGCCGGATCTGCTGCTGCTGGACGAGCCGACGGTAGGCGTCGATCCGCTGTCGCGTCGCGAGCTTTGGCAGATCATTCAGCAGCTGGTTCACGATGAGCGGCTCACGGTGCTGATGAGCACCGCTTATCTGGACGAGGCGGATCAGTGCGATCAGGCCATCGTGCTGTCGCAGGGCAAAGTGCTGACGCACGGCAGGCCGGAAGTGTTAAGTCAAACCGCCGCCGGAAAGGTGTTTCTGATTCAGCCGGAACAGGGGCAACCGGCGCGTAATCTACAGGCCCGCCTGCTCGACGATGCCTCGGTTGCCGATGCGTTGCCCGAGGGCGGCTGGGTGCGTGTGGTGATGCGGGAGACGCCGAAGGATGCCGGCGATCTGAAGCTTGATATATGTACCGAGCCAGTGCCGGCGACGCCAGGTTTCGAAGACGGCTTCATGCTGCTGCTGCACCGGACGCGCGTGTCCGAGGCGGGTGGAACCGTGACGCCGCTGCTTAAACTGGATAAGACCCTGAACGCAGCGCCGGGAGAAACCGTGATCGAAGTGCGCGACCTGGTGCGCCGTTTCGGCGTGTTTACCGCCGTCGATCATGTCAGCTTCGATGTCAAACGCGGAGAAATTTTCGGGCTGCTGGGACCAAACGGCGCGGGCAAGACCACGACCTTCCGCATGCTGTGCGGATTGCTCGCCGCCACTTCCGGCTCGCTGCGCGTGATCGGCCAGGACTTGCGCGTGGCGCGCGCATCGGCGCGTCAGCGTATCGGCTATGTCGCGCAGAAATTCGCGTTGTACGGACAGCTTTCTGTCGCCGAAAACCTGGATTTTTTCGCCAGCGCCTACGGACTGCGCGGCAAGCGGCGGCGAGAACGCCTGGACTGGGCGCTGCAGCAATTCGAATTGACGGCGATGATGCACTCGCCGAGCGCGCAACTGCCGGGTGGATACCGGCAGCGCCTGGCGATGGCGGCGGCGCTGCTGCATGAGCCAGAAGTCCTGTTTCTGGATGAACCGACCAGCGGCGCCGATCCGCTGGCGCGGCGTGATTTCTGGCGGCGAATCACCGGCTTGGCCGAGCAGGGCGTCACCGTGGTGGTGACCACGCACTTCATGGAGGAAGCGGAATACTGCGACCGCGCGGTGATACAGGATGCCGGTCGCGTGCTGGCTCAGGGCGCTCCGGCCGAGATACGCCGCCACGGCGTACGCAGCGACGGCCGCAGGCCGACCATGGAGGATGCATTTATCAACATCGTCGAAACGGCGCGCCGCCATGCAGCCTGATAACGGACGTTTGCGCCGCGTGCTGGCGCTGATACGCAAGGAAAGCCTGCAGATGCGCCGCGATCCGAGCAGCATCGCCATCGGCGTGCTGTTGCCGGTGATGCTGGTGCTGCTGTTCGGTTACGGCCTGTCGCTGGATGTGAAGGACGTGCCGGTGGCGGTGGTGCTGGAAGCGCCCAGCCCCGAGGCGACCGAGTTGGCAGCCGGTTTTGCGCTGTCGCCGTATTTCCGCGCGCGCGAAATGATCGCAATGCCGGAAGCGATGACCTTGATGACCAGCCGCAAAATCGATGCGATCATCCGCATCCGCCCCGATTTCGCGCGCCGGCTGGCGCTCGGCAATGCCGATGTCGAAGTGCTGGTGCACGGCTCGGACGCCAATTACGCGCGGCTGGTGCAGGCATACGCCGAAGGCGCAGTCGCGCAATGGACGCAGCGGCGTCAGGCCGAAGGCCGGGGCGGCATGGCCGGACCGGTGAAAATCGAATCGCGGCTGTGGTTCAACGAAGCCAACAACAGCCGCTATTTCCTGGTGCCGGGTCTGATCGTGCTGGTGATGACGCTGATAGGCGCGTTCCTGACCGCGCTGGTCATGGCGCGCGAATGGGAGCGCGGCACGCTGGAAGCGCTGTTCGTGACGCCGGTCAGGGTAACGGAGATTCTGATCGGCAAAACCGTGCCTTATTTCGTGCTGGGGGTGATGGGCTTGACGCTATGCCTGTTCTCGGCCAAATTCCTGTTCGAGGTGCCGTTTCGCGGTTCCGTCATCGTGCTGATGCTGGTTTCCATGCTCTATCTGCTGGTGTCGCTGGGCATCGGCCTGCTGATTTCATCGGCGGTAAAAAACCAGTTCGTCGCCAGTCAGCTCGCGGTGCTGACGACTTTTCTGCCGGCAATGATGCTGTCGGGCTTTCTGTTCGATATACGCAGCATGCCGGTAGTTCTGCGGCTGCTGACGCAGCTGCTGCCGGCGCGCTATTACGTCGATTTGTTGCAGACATTGTTTCTGGCGGGCGATGTCTGGTCGGTGATACTGCCCGATACTGCCGTATTGTCGGCGATGGCGATTTTTTTTCTGTGGCGTGCGCGCAGTATTACGCGGAAGAGGCTGGAGTAATGGTAACAATAAAGGGCAGAACCCGCACATGCTGGTTATTCTTGAATTTGGCTTCGCTGAAAAGCCTTCGGCTGCAATATTTGGCGGTTAAGCCTGTGAGCGGCTTGTTATTCGCGGGCTCAAATCCGCTTCTACAGAGATAGGCAACGGTAGCTGAAAAGTTGCGAGTAATGATAAATCGAAAGTAACTACAGGCGTGTGCGCTTGTTGCTGTAACTTCACGAGCTGCAACAACGATTATAGTAGCGGTTAAGGCCGTTTCTTATCGTAAGCGGCAAGCTTGACACTCTGGACAGGCGCGTTTGTGCGAGGACTTTCTATTCCGTCCGAATGTAATTTGGTATTCGCAAACCTGTAAGTTATTGTAGTTAATGTGATAATTTTGTTTTCAATAGCAGTATTGCTCTTTGCCCCCCTTGATTCTCAAAGTTGTGATGCTCAACGCTAATGAGGTATCCTTCGTCAATGGAAAGTATCCTCAGGGTCATGGAGCCGCTGCTTTCAGAAAAATATCGGTAACTATTCTGCACCGCCGGGTTCGACGTACGCGGGGCTGGGAGCGAGGTTGGCGAGACCGTCTCCGGCTGGGACGCCAGAGGCAGGATATAACGGGCGGATACACGGCGTAGCAGTTAGATCGACACGATTCGCGTGTCTAGTGGTCTTACTCCCATACCCTAAGCGGGTAGCTGAATAGCTGCCATAATTGTAATCGTGATGAATTGCCGTGCAGACTGGCTGGACATATGACTCGTTTTTCAATCGGATCGAAATTGTTAACGATGCTGTTGCTGGCCGGGGTGCTGGGGGTGGTTTCCACCGCGCTTACCGCCCATTATTACGGCGGTGCGGCTTTGCAATCCTCAATATTCAATCAGCTCAAGACAGTACGCGAAAATAAACGCACGCAGGTTGTGGATTACCTTGAGGGTTTGCGGCGTAATTTTCGCTTGTTGAGCAAAACGCCGACCGTTATTAACGCGTTCACGGCTTTCTCCAATGCTTATTCCGATATAAGTAAGACCGTTCCGGCGGCGGAAGCCTCCCCAGAACTGATCAAGTTTTATCGGGACAATTTCCTGCCGAAACTGGCGTTCGGGGCGGAGGAGCCTCCGCCGCTTGAAGCCTACCTGCCTGGCGACGGCGTCGCGCGTAGGTTGCAGACGGACTATATCGCTGCGAATCCCTTTCCATACGAAGAAAAGGAGAAGTTTACCGAGGGCGTTCGCGGCGGCGCTTATGACCAGATTCACGCCCAATTTCATCCCTATTTTCTCGAAGCCGCCCAGGACATCCGCGTCGATGATCTCATGCTGGTGGACGCGCAGGGCAATGTTGTTTATTCGTTGGCCAAGGAAGTCGATTTCGCCACCAATTTGCGTAACGGTCCCTATGCGCACAGCGGCGAAGCCCGCGCTTTCGAACGCGCGCTTGAACTGCATGCTCAAGGTAAAATAGCTTTCGAAGGGTTTTCTCCTTATGCGCCGGTTTTCCTCGCCCCCGCGGCATTTCTGTCGGCCCCGCTGGTCGTAGACGGTCGCGTTGCCGGGGTCATCATCATACAAATTTCGACGCACGAGCTGAACAGGGTAATGACGTCGGATCAGCAATGGGTCGCCATGGGCCTCGGTCAGACCGGTTCGGCCTATCTTGTCGGTTCCGACCGGCATGCCCGCAGCGACGATCGCCTGCTGATAGAGAACAAAGCGGCGTTCCTGCAGTCGATTACAGCCGCCGGGGTAGATCGGGAAATCATCCGCCATATCGATGAATTCAATACCATGATTCTTTATCAGCCCGTCGATACCGATGCTTCGCGGGCGGCGCTTCGCGGCGAATCAGGGATCGGAATAAACCGGAACTATAGAAATGACTGGGTGTTGAGCGCTTGGGCGCCGTTGTCGGCTCCGGGTATGAGTGGGGCCATCATTGCAGAGATAGCTCTGGAAGAGGCTTTTGCGCCGAAACGGCTTTTTCGGACCGCTGTGCTGGAGGCGGCGGCGTTCACGACTATTATTTTAACCTTGTTCTCATTTGTAGCGGCTGGGATTTTTCTTCGCCCTCTGCGATCCATAATTTACGGTGTTAAAGCGTTCGGCGCGGACGACAAGGTACGTATTCCTGAAGAAGGACACGACGAATTCAACGAACTTGCGCAGGGTTTCAACACCATGGCGGAACAGATCGAGTTGCGCAACACGCGAATTCGTGAAAAAACAGAGCAGTACGAAAGACTGTTAAAAAATATCTATCCTGATGTTGTCGCGGAACGGCTTAAAGCGGGACAAACCTCAATTGCTGAAATTGTCCGCAATGTTTCGGTCGTCGTCATTAATATAGACGGTGTAAATTCGCTGGTTCAGAGTAAACGACACGATACCGTGTCCATCATGAACGAAATCATTGACGCTTTCGACGATGTCATTACCGGTTTTGGCATCGAAAAGCTGAAAACGATAGGCGAAAGCTATTTTGCAGCCTGTGGTCTTTCCACGCCTAGACTCGACCATGCCGCGCGAGCGGTTGCTTTTGCCGAGGAAGCTTGCCGTATTCTCGCCCGGCTCAGTAAAAAGTGGGAATTGCCTCTTGATCTGCATATCGGTGTTGCTTCCGGAGACGTGGAGGCGGGGTTGATAGGCAGGCAAAGGACTGTCTACGATCTGTGGGGCACGACTATGATGGTTGCCCGGCTCATAGCCGGCGAAGCGAGCGAGAACTCCATCAGAATTACTCGGGCCACCCATAACATGCTCGGGGACGCTGCACGGTTCGAATGCATGCCGGCCATACTCTCGGTAAGATTGGGCGAAATCGAGAGCTTCGAGTTCTCGGTGCCGACTCCTTCCATACTCGAGAGAGCGCATGCCTGAGCAAAACTGGTCGGGCTCGAGCGGCTGGGGGTTGCTCGTTATCGTAGGTTATCCGTTGCTGACCCTGATTTTGTCGGAATGGTCGCGACGCGAAGCTGCAGTTGGCAAAACCGGATTTCTGCGTCTGCTGGGAGTGTTGCAGACGCTGCTGCTGCCGATACTCGCTATTTGGCTGGTGCTGACCAAACTGGCCGGGTTCCCGAAGGATAGCCTGCTGGCCAAATCAGCGGATACCGCGATCGGCATTGCCGTTCTCTACACTTTGTTTGTGCTGGTTCAAGGCGTTGTGGCGTTATTGGCTGCTCGAACGAAGGCGCCGCGGCTGCTTTACGATATTGCCCTGTCGATCCTGGTTTCTATCGGCGGCGCGGTTATTCTCTCGCATGTCTGGGGTCTGGATCTGTCTCATCTGCTTTCGGCCGTAGGTGTCGGTTCAGTTGTTATCGGTCTCGCTCTCCAGGGCGTGATGGGCGGCATGGTTTCCGGTCTGCTGCTGCTTTCCGCGCGGCAATTTACCATCGGCGACTTTCTTAATGTCGGTCCGGGCAAGGCAGGATTGGTCAGGCAAATTGATTGGCGTTCGGTCACCTTGCAGGTCTCGAAGACCGAGCGTCTGGTTTTACCCAGCGCCAGTCTGGCTGCGGCCTCGTTCTGCATAACTGACCCTACAAAATCGGCTGAGTTGTCCGTAACGGTCACCATTGGTTATGAACACTCGCCGGAAACCGTGTGCGCAATGCTGTTGAACGTAGCGCGCAGCGTACCGCAGCTTGTCGCGCCCGACGAGGTTCGCTGCATGATTGCCGAATTCGAAGCGGGGGGTATCCAATATACCGTTTATATCCCGGTTCTCCATCCTGGTAAGTTTGCTGTTGCCCAGGGCGAGTTTCTCAGCCGATTATGGTATGCGGCGCAACGGCATGGAATTTCGATCGGGAATTTGCCGGTTTACGAGCAGACCGAGGAAGAGCGCTTCGCTCTTCTGACCGCAGCGGGTGCTTTTCAGCACTCTCCTTCGCTGCTCGCGGAGTTAGCCAAAATAGGGCGGATCGAACGTTGGCGGAGCGAAGAGAAGGTATTGGCTGTGGGGGAGACCCCGAACGCGGTGTTGGTAATGCTCCGCGGTTCGATCAAGGTTTACGCGCAATTCTACTCGGAACAGATCGAGCTTGAGCACCTCGGCGCAGGGCAGGTATTCGCTATTCGCGAAGGGTTTCGAGGAATGCCCAGTCCGGTGCTGGCCGTTGTGGATGAAGAAACCGAGTTACTGGCTTTCCCGATTCCCGCGATGCAACTATTGTTCAACAGCGATCCGGGTTTTGCCTCCGATATGGAAATCATACTTGAAACCCGCGCCAAAGCACTGCAGAAGCTCAGTACCGATGACGGAAAGATTGCATGATAGTTGGTGACTATTCGGCTCATTAGAGCCTTCTACGGAAAACGCATCATTAAACAGGGATGTAAGTAAGCTGTGAATGAAGCTCTTCGCAGGGGCGGGTTGAAGCCCGCCCCTGCAGTGATATATAACGGTAGCTGAATAGTTGCGAAAAATTTTGATAGGGACAGGTATTGATCGTTCACGGGCATTAATCCACTCAATGTTTACCAGCAGAGCTATGTTATTTAAGTTACTTGCCATTCCGGTTTTTATGCTGGCAGGCTGCCAGTCAAGCTTTGGACCTGAAGCAGTCAGAAATACGCACCCGTCATATAATCAAGCAGTAATCGACAGCCTGAATGGAGAAATGCTGTTGAATCTGGTGCGATTGAAATATCGCGATGAGATACTTTTTTTGAAAATCAACAGTATAACTACTGCGCTGACGCTGAACGCGACTATAGGCAACAATATCAGTTTATCAAGCGGCACTTCTACGCTGGCGCCGTCAACCGGCTTAAGCTATACGCAGTTGCCAACCTTATCCTACGCCCCGATGGCGGGAGATCTTTTTTTTAAAAGCATAATGGCGCCGATCCCCCTGGATTCGCTTTTTGCCTTTATCAGAAATGGCTGGAATATCGAAAGATTATTCAATATGTGCGTGGAGCGCGTGAATGAGTTATACAACATACCTTCGCGCGAGCTCGATAACAAACCTGAAAAGGAGAGATTCCGGCGTCTGGCATCCCTGTTAAGAAAGCTGCAAACCGGTCACAGCATCGAAATAGGCAAGGATAAGAATGACCTGATGATATTATTCAAGTACAAACAGGATAACGCGTCAGATATTGATGAGGTATACTCCCTGCTGAATTTAAAGGGGAATGACAAGGCGCCAAGAAGGCTGATTATTACCGATAATTCTCTTGCCGAAGGACCGGACAAAATGATTGTCGAGCCGCGCGGTATCAGCAATATCATGCACTATCTTGCACAGTACGTAAGAATCCCGAAAGAGCACGTGGAAGCCGGTCTTGTTGATAACTCGATGGAGTATGTCAATGAGGACGGTGGGAACGAGTATAGTAATGCTACCGATAATATATTCGACGTGCAGGTAAATTCATGGTGCCCGGAGAACGCATTTATTGCGGTACCCTATCGGGATAATTGTTACTACATCAGTGATAGCGATTTAATGTCGAAATCGGTTTTTCAGTTATTATCCAACCTGTTCTCATTGCAAGCGGGGCAGTCGAGCAACACATCGACGCCGGTGCTTACCATTCCGGCGAGGTAGCTGTTGTTTGGAACGACGAGCACTTCCATAAAACCCCGAGCCGTCAAGCGGATTGAAACAAAGATGATGGATAGCCTACTGCGCATACTGGCGCTGACCCGAAAAGAACTGCTGGCGGTGCTGAAAGACCGCAGCAGCCGCATCAGCCTGTTCATGCCGCCGTTGATTCAATGTTTCATGTACGGTTATGCTGCGACTTACGATCTGAATAACGTACCCTATGCTGTTCTGGATCGCGATCACAGTATCGCTTCGCACGATTTGCTGGCCAAATTCGACGGTTCCGGCGTGTTCGAGCGTGTGGCCGACCTGGTGCGGCAGGAGGATGTTTCCCGGTTGATAGAAGACCGCGGTGCGCTGCTGGTGATACAGGTCGAGCGCGAGTTCGAGCGCCGGTTGCTTTCGGGGCAGCCGGCTACCATACAGGTTATCGCCGACGGCAGAAACTCGAATACCGCGGCCACCGCGACCGGCTATGTCAATGCGCTGGTGGAATCCTTCAACGCGGACTGGCTTGCCGATAATGGTCTGGACCCGCCGCCGCTGCGCGTGACCAGCCGGTCCTGGTACAACCCCAATTTCGAAACGCGCTGGCATATGGTGCCGGGCATGATCGCGACGTTGACGCTGTTGCAGACCATGATGCTGACCGCTTTGTCGGTCGCGCGCGAGCGCGAGCAGGGTACGTTCGACCAGTTGCTGGTGACGCCTTTCAGCGCGTCGGAAATCATGGCCGGCAAGGCCTTGCCGTCGATGCTGATCGGTCTCGGGCAGGCTACGCTGGTGTTGCTGGTCGCGCAGCTCTGGTTTCGTATTCCGTTCGCGGGTTCCTATGTTACGCTCTACCTGGGACTCGGCACGTTTCTGATGGCGGCGGTAGGCATAGGGCTGTTGGTTTCTGCGGTGTCGGCCACCATGCAGCAGGCCATGCTGTACACTTTTATCGTGTTGATGCCGTTCATGCTGCTGTCCGGTTTGACCACCCCGGTCAGCAATATGCCGAAGTCATTGCAGTACGCGACGCTGGTGAATCCGTTGCGCCATGCGATAACGCTGGTGCAGCGCGTATATCTGGAAGGCGCGACGCTGCAGGTGGTAATGCCTTACATCATACCGCTGCTGCTGATAGGCAGTGTGACGCTGACTGGGGCGGCGATTCTGTTCCGGTATAGACTGAACTAAGACGGCGATGGGTGTGGAGTGATGAGTCATGACTTTGTTAACGGCAGCATGCCGGGCAGACCGAGCGGCCAATACCGGCCGGCCTCTCCCATAGTCGGATGGGAGAGGGAACGCGCTCATGGCAAGCACTTGCATGACCGGCTCGGGTGCTTGCTGGTCGCGCTGCTGCTCGGCGGCTGCGCGGTCGGGCCTGATTTTGAAAAACCGGTAGCCAGGTCTCCGCAAAAGTGGTCCGAACTGCCGGCAAATACGGTGCTTGCCCAGTCCGAACTTCCGAGTAAAACCATACAGGCCTCGCCGGACAGGGAATGGTGGAGGCAATTCAACGATCCAGTACTCAGCTCCCTGGTCGAGCGCGCGCTGCAGGGCAACATGACGCTGCGCACCGCTTCGGCTCTGCTTGCTCAAAGCCGCGCGCAGCGCGGAATCGCCGGGGCTGATCAGTTCCCGATGCTGAACGGCAATGCCTCCTATACCCGGTTTAAACCCAGTCAGGACGGTATTTTAAGTTTATCCAAGACCTTAACGGGTACGGGCGGCGCGACCTCCGCCAACGGCACCGGTATGAGCACATCCGCCAACGGCACCGGGGTCGGCGCGATCGGCATACCCGCCGCCGGGATACAGCCTTTTAATCTTTATCAATATGGCTTTGACGCGTCCTGGGAGGTAGATTTGTGGGGAAGGGTGCGCAGGGAGCTGGAGTCGGCTGAAGCCGGCGTCGAGGTCTCGCGCGAGGAACATCACGACGCGCAGTTGACCGTGATAGCCGAAGTGGCGAGAAACTATATCGAATTGCGGCGTTTGCAGGGCAGACGCGAAATTGCGCGGCAGCGGCGCGATGTCGCGCAGGAACAGCTCGATTTGATCGGGCAGCAGGCTGCGCGTGGCGTGGTGACGGATATCGAGGTAGAAACGGCCAAAGCCGGGCTGTCCAACGTGCTGGCCGAACTGCCGCAACTGGATCAGCAAATCGAGCAGGCCGTCAACCAGTTGAGCCTGTTGTTGGGTCGGCAGCCGGGTACGCTGACCGGGGAATTGAGCGCGGCGCGTCCGGTGCCGGCGATACCGGCGCGCGTGCGTATCGGCCTGCCCTCCGAACTGGCGCAACGCCGCCCCGACATACGCGAAGCCGAAGCGCGGCTGCACGGCGCATTGGCCGATATCGGCATGGCGACAGCGGAATTCTACCCGCGTTTTACGCTGTCGGGCAGCGCCGGTTTACAGGCGCTGAATTATCGTAATCTCGGCAATTGGGCTGCGTTGCAATACGCGATGGGGCCTACGGTGACGCTGCCGCTTTTTCAGGGCGGCCGTTTGGTGTCGACGCTGGAATTAAGGCAGGAGGAGCATAGACAGGCGGCCATCGGCTATCAAAATACGGTATTGTCGGCCTGGCACGAAATCGATAACTCCTTGTCCGCTTATAACGAATCGCAGCGGCGTCAACTAGCCTTGCAGGCCTCGGTGCATTCGAATGCGCAGGCATTGACGCTGGGGCAGCAACGCTACCGGCAGGGGGTGGCCAACTTCCTCCCGGTGCTGCAAGCCCGAGCCGCTCTGCTGCAGGCCGAGCAAGCCGAAATCGACGGCGCAGGCGTTATGGCGACCAATATAGTGGCGCTTTACAAGGCGCTGGGCGGTGGCTGGCAGGTCGCGCAGGAGCAGGAAGTGGCTGAAAATGAAGCAGATGGGGATAAGGCGGGTAATCGCTAGACTTTTTCGGCTTCCCTCTTCGGCGGCTTGTGCCGAACAGACGCCATTAGCATGTAATTGACATTGATTCCAGTCGGGGAAGCAGGAACATTATTCATCTTGCTCCGGGGGTAAATTGGTCCTGGGTCTCATCTTCATCCCCCTGACCCCTATTCATTTCGATCCCCGCCTGGTCTATGCAGACCGATTAAACCCCGGCTGTTTCAGGCCGGGGTCTTGAAGCCGGAGTTAGTGGTGTCTCGGTCCGTGGGGACCGTCCTCCACAGGTGGTTGTTTGAACTGCTGCTGCTGTTCCGGCGTCAATATTTGATAAATTGCATTATCCAGACTGGCATGCATCAGGGTCACTTCCGCCATGGTGCGCGCGCCTGCTTCGCTGAACACCTTGGCTTTCTCCGGCGTATAATTATCCGAAAGCGCCAGGTTGCGCAAATCGTTGTGAGTTTTCCAGCCGGTCTTGGCTTTTTCCTGCAAAGCCGGTTCTCGCTCTTTCAATAAGGCGGTGACTTTGGCGTGTTGATCGGCGCTCAGGTTCAATCTCTGCAAATGAGGCGGTAATTCTCCGGAGTCGAACTGATGCGGTTTTCCCATCGGCGGCGGCTGGCCGCAAAACTCGCTTTCCGCCGGGGCGGCAGCCTGGGTTGCAAAAGGTACGGCCAGCATCAGCAGCAAGCCGGCTGCGATAGTGCTTGGTATCGAGCGTATTTTCAATGGATTTCTCCTGTTGGCATTGAGAGTGAATGTCTTGAGTGGCGCTATGCGCGGCCACGGAGGAGAGTTTGGCAGAACAATTTGCATTGTTATTCTAAGAAATGTAAAACCGGGTAAAACCGCGCCGGGATTTATTGTAAACCAAGATAGCGCCGGATGCCTTCATCGACCTGCTGCGCGAGTCGTTGTATTCCTTTGCCGGTTAATTCAATGTGTTTTCCTTTCAATTCCACCACGAAATCGCCGACGATCTTTTGCGTTTTAACGTCCACCAGGCGCGCCAGAAAGTGGACAAATAAAAAGCTCGGTTTACTGACGCGCCCGACAACAATGAAGCGCGCCCCGATTGTTTCGCCGAGTACCGCAGCTTCGTCGGGATGATCGTAGAGATAGCCGGCGCCTTTTGCCGCGCCTGTCTGCTGTTCGGCGGTGATTGGAACAATGTCGTAGCGGCATTGCTGTAACGCACGCTCCAGCTCAGGCTTGAGGGTAGCCGCTCTTGCCGTTTCATCGGGCGTGTTGGGGTTGGAGGTGATGTCTTTCAGTTCGAAATCCAGCACGCCGATGCCGACGCCCGCGTGGAGCGGGCCGGTGTACAGAAACAACAATGCGGCGGCGATGCCGAGACAACGGAAAATACGCGGTATGCGGCGGCTCATAAAGGTATCCTTGGCATCAGGGTGTTGTTTCAGCGATAGCGCCGTTTCTATTGAACCGGAATGGATCTGGCGTCGGCAGTGAAGTAAATGTTGTCGTACAGACATTTTCCTTTCCGCCCTTGAAAGAAACTGACCGCAATCAGCCAGATTTTGACGATGCGGGCCGGCAGTTCGCCGCCGATATGGTTTTGATAATCCCGATATACGTTTCGTTTTTCGCTGAACCATAGTCCCAGCCCTTCGGAGCCGGAACGGATGACTACATGGGTTTCCCGTGCATTCCAGCTTGGAATGGGGCAGCGGTAAGCCGTTTCGACCGGCAGCTCCGCGCTCCAGTAGTAGGTGATATCCTGTCCGTTATCGAATTCGACGGCGATGCTCAGGTAATCATGGGTCGGCATGGTATCTTCGCGCACCTCCGATGGCAGCAGCTCCACGCGCCAATCCCAATGCAGACAGGTGTCCGGTTCGAGCGGCAGCTCGATATCCTTCAGCAATAAACCGACATCGCGATGGGTTGCGCAGCAGATCGCGTCTTTTTTCTCCTCCAGAGCGGCCGGTCGGTAGATTTCCGCAGGCCCCAGAAACCATAGGTAATACCAGCCTTGTGGCGGA